>JANXUW010000235.1 GCA_025351985.1 Pseudolysobacter sp. | reverse complement strand
GGCGAAGGTCGCTGCGACTTCGGCCGAACTCGCGGCGAAATTTCATGCCGCTGGCAACATCGCGATATTGGAACTGAAGTTGCAACAAGCGGCAGCGACGCAGGCGCGAATCGCCGCGGCGCGCGCACGTGGCGATGTGATCCGCACGCGATCCGCGCTCAATCAATTGCTCGGTCTTTCCGGTGAACAAAACCATTGGCAAGCCGATGTCGGTTTGCCGGCGCCGCTCGCCAGCGAGGATTCCGTGGCGGCATTGCTCGCCATCGCACGCGAGCAACGGCTCGATCTGCTCGCAACGCAACAGGAAGTAACGCTGCTCGAAGATGGCCTCGGTATCACGCAGCGCGTCCGCTGGCTCGGCAATGTCGACATCGGTGTGAGCGGCGAGCGCGACACCGACGGCACCCATCTGTACGGCCCGAGCTTGTCGTTGCAGTTGCCGATTTTCAGCCAGGGTCAGGCCGCCATCGCGCGCGCCGAAGCGCAGCTCGCGCAGGGCCGCGCGCGGTTGCAATCGTTGCAAATTGCGATCGATGCGGCAGTGCGTCTGGGCTTCGACAGCGTTGCCGCCGCAAGCGCGATTGCGCAGGATTATCGCGCCGCGCTGGTTCCCGAACGTGAAGCCATCGTCGCGCACACGCTGGACAAAATGAACTTCAATCTGGTCGGCGCATTCGAGCTGTTGTTGACACGACAACAGGAGGTCGATGCGTATCAGGGTTACATCGAAGCGGTGCGTGATTATTGGCTCGCGCGTATTGAACTTGCACGCGCGGTCGGCGCGCGTTTGCCCAGCGACGATGCCGCGAATGCCGCGCCGATCGATATGCCGGAGCTGTTCGATGCAACGCCCAGCGACGAGATTCCTGCACAGCACGACATGCATCACGGCGATAGGCATGCGACGCTGATGCTGCACGATTCTCCTGCCGCGCCATCTACGCCTGCAGCAGCAAAAAAAATCCACGCCGGAGCCAAGCCATGAAAATCTCACGTCGCGATATCGTGCTCGGCGCCGGCCTCGCTGGCCTCGCGAAAATCGGCAGCGCGATGCGGCCCGCCGCGGCGCAAATGCCGACCACCGATGAACCCGTCGCAAGCACAAAAACCAATCTGCCGTACATGCGCGTGACGACCTTGAATGGCCGCACCTTGCCGTTTCGGCTCGTCGATGGCGTCAAGGAATTTCATCTGGTCGCCGAGGAAATCGAGCACGAATTCGCACCTGGCAGCAAGGCGAAATGCTGGGGCTACAACGGCTCCACGCCGGGGCCGACGATCGAAGCGGTCGAGGGCGATCGCATCCGTATTCTGCTGACCAACAACCTGCCCGAACAGACCAGCATGCACTGGCATGGCATCCTGTTGCCGAGCGGCATGGACGGCATCGTCGGCCTCACCCAGCCACCGATTTTGCCGGGCGAAACCTGGGCCTACGAATTTACGCTGCGCCAGCACGGCACGCACATGTATCACCCGCATGCCGATGAAATGACGCAGATGGCGCTCGGCATGATGGGCATGTTCATCATTCACCCGAAGGCCGGCGAGCCGCTGCCGATCGACCGCGACTTCGTCATCCTGCTGCACAACTGGGCGCTGCATCCGGGCACGTACCGGCCCGATCCGTCGATCATGACCGAGTTCGATTTGTGGACGTTCAACAGCAAGGTATTTCCGGCGATCGACGCGATGGTGGTGCGCAGCGGCCAGCGTGTGCGCATCCGTGTCGGCAACCTGTCGATGTGGAATCATCCGATCCATTTGCACGGCCATCAGTTCCATGTCACCGGCTCGGATGGCGGACGCTGGCCGCAAACGCTGTGGCGCCCCAAGGTGACCGAAATCGTCGGCGTCGGCCAGACCCGCGATATCGAATTTGTCGCCACGCCGGGCGACTGGGCGTTCCATTGCCACATGTCGCATCACACCATGAACGCGATGGGTCATGGCGTGCCGAACACGCTCGGCGTCGATCAGTCCGGCCTCGAAACGCAACTGCACAAACTGCTGCCGGGCTACATGGCGATGGGCCAGTCCGGCATGGCCGAACACGCCGAAATGGCCGGTATGATGCGCGGCCCGGCCAATACCTTGCCGATGATGGGCGGCAAAGGCCCGTTCGGCAGCCTCGACATGGGCGGCATGTTTACCGTGGTCAAGGTGCGTGACGAAGTCGCCGCCGACTATCGCGATCCGGGTTGGTACCAGCATCCGCAAGGCACGGTGGCGCGCCGCGTAACCAGCGCGGCGGAAACGAAAAAGGAAGGTTGATCGCCACCGATTTCTATCGGGATGTCTCATCGCGGCGCGATCTTGCGTGTATTGATGCATGGCTATTCAAAGCGAGGTTTGTGATGCAAACAACAACTATGAAAATTCCGGTTTTGGCGAGTTATGGTGCATCGATTCCGCATCACTGGTATCGCCGCGGCGTGGTGTCGGGCTCGCTGCTGATCGCGGTGCTGGCCTGCGCCGGCATGCGTTGTGCCACGGCTGGTGCGGCGCTGGAAACGGTCACGGCAAAAATTGACGGGCAAGCATGGAGCGCTTCACGCGTGCTCGCGACGGAGCCGCAATTCGGCGCAAAACCGGTGCTCAGCATCACCGCGTTTCTTGATGCAAAACCGGCGTCGCATTTCACGTTCAACATCTTCGTGCCCGCCGCCGATCGCCTCGTCGGTCACTTCGCCTTCGGTGCGGGTGGACCGACCAGTTCCACGCACGGCGGTTTTTTCGCCAACGCCGGTCTCGATGCCGATCCGATGCAGGACAACTACGGCTTCAGCGACGGTGCGGTCAGCATCGATGCCTACGATGCCGCCGCGCACAGCGTGTCGGGTACGTTTTCCGGCACGGCAAAAAATCATAGCGGCAAGCAGCTGATAATCAGCGATGGCCACTTCACCAACGTGACTATCGAATCGGCAGCAAAACCATGAGCGCGTCTCTGCAAAATTATCGCGCAAGCGGATTCGTCCTCGCCGGTTTCTGTGGAATTCTGATGATCGCGACTCCACCCTCTTGCGCGGGAGCGACACCGCAACGCACCGCGCGCGTGGAAGCCATGTTGACCAGCGTGAGCTGCGGATTCGGCGACGAAGGCGGTGATGCCGATGTATTTTGCACTGACGATCGCGGCATGTTCCTGTGCGAAATTCTGCGCGCGCAAAAGTCCGTCGCGGACTGCAGTATCGATCCGGCCAGATCGAAGGTGCCGGACCTGGACAAGCTCACCGATGCGGACTTTGTCAAAGACGGAAAAATGGACCAAGCCGCGATCGCGCAACCGTGTATTGTCTGGGCATACAACGAAGCGTATGTCGCGCCCAATCGGCAACGTTGGCAACACGCGTGTGCGATCCAGTTGCTCGATTCGCTCGGTTGCGCGGCAGCAAGCGGCGCGACTTCAACGACGTGCAAGGCGGCAGCGAAACCGGTGTGTTCCGCCCTGCGTCAGGCGGGGTTGGTGACAGCCTGCCCGTGATTTTTTACGGGCGCGCGCCGCAACATTGGCGATGAAGTCGCTACGTCATTCAAAGCTGTTGCCGAAGATCCGGTCGTAGAGAAATATCGCACCGTTGCGATCGTCCGTATCGAGCTGGCGGTTGATGATTCCGTCGCAGGCGGGATTCGGTTGCATCACCGGACACGTGCCGTCGTAAACCGGATGCGCCAAGCCTAGCGCATGGCCGAGCTCATGCAGGATCAGGCCCTGGAAATCGTTTGGCGCGTAGGTCTGATCGAACACCGCACCTTCGGCCAATACGTAGTTTTGATAATACGAATTCGCATCCAGGAGGATGTCGCCGGCACCGCTGCCACCGTTCGGCGGAGGCGCGTAACCAACACCGCCGCCACCGCTGGAAAACGCGAATACGCCGATGCGGATCTGGCCGGTATTCGGTGCTATCGCGGTCGGGTCGTTGATCGCCGCGCCGTTGTCGCTGACCTTGACATACTGGATGCCCGACACCGCCGACCACTCCGCCATCATCGCGGCAATTTGCGATTCCAGTGATATGAGCGGCACCGAAGTAAAACCGCCACCGGGCGATATTTCCATATTGATCGAACTCACAGCGCTACCGGGACACGCCGCGCCGCAATAGGCACTGCCCGCCGTGCCGGCAGGAATGAACGACCACGTGACGATGCCGCCGACAGTTCCGGCGTGGTTGTCGCCCCATTTCGAGTACAGGGTTTCGCTGCCGCTCGTGTATGGGAACACCGCGAATGCGTCGACGCGTCCGCTGCCGAGCAACGATAGCAACAAGACAAAACCGCTCAGGCCGATGCGGATTTTTCGCGATGGCATTGTGTTCGACATGACCGTCTCCGGCACCGCAAATCGGCGTCAAGTATAACGCCGCATATCGTACGCCCAGACACGCGCCGAAGTTCCTGCAGTATCATGATTCAAAATCCGTAGCGCAGAAATCCGCCGTCGACGGCAACGCATTCGCCGGTGACATACGACGACGCTGGCAGGCACAAAAACGCCACCGCCGCGGCGACTTCTTCCGGCTCGCCGATACGCTGCATCGGCGTGCGTGCGAGCACTTCTTCAAGGTAGTCTAGATCGGCCAGCGGCGCATCGGTACGCTGCGTGCGGATGTACCACGGCGCGACCGCGTTGACACGAATGCCGTCCTCAGCCCACTCGCAGGCGAGGTTGCGCGTGAGCTGGTTTAGCGCCGCCTTGGTCATGCCGTACGGTGCACCGCTGCGCACATGCGTGAGTCCGGAAACCGAGGCGATATTCACGATCGCCGCATTGCTGTGCTGGACCAGATGCGGATGCGCGAGCCGGCTGATTTCGAACGCGGCGATCAGGTTTATATCGATGATGCGGCGATAATCGTTTTCACTGTATTCGAGCGCCGGTTTAGTCTGATTGGTGCCAGCGTTGTTGACCAGCAAACTCAGCTCGACATCGAGATCGCTGATCCAGTCGAACATTTCCAGCCGCTGTTCCTGCTCGCCGACATCGGCGGCGAACGCATGAAACTCGCGCGACGGAAATTCTTCGGCGAGCTCGCCGCGAACATGTTCCAGATGCGGCTCGTCGCGTGCGATCAGCAACACATCTGCACCGAGCGTGGCGAGCTCGCGCGCACACGCCAGGCCGATGCCCTTGCTCGCGCCGGTGATCAAAGCGGTCTGGCCATCCAGCCGCCAGCGCGTGGGATTTGTCGTCATTCCTGTCTCCATCTCGCGGGTTTGCCGTGCGATCTTAGCGAACCCTGCCGCGCGGCATAACCTGCGCTTGTTCGCATCGGCAAAACTGGCGCAAACTCTACGCCAACTTGAGTCGGAGTCACATCATGTCGCGTCATCGAATTTCCTCATTGCTGATTTCATTCCTGGCCGTCGTCGCGCTGGGCGCGTGCTCGCGCCATCAGCCTGCCGAAACTGCGGCGGCACCGGCTGCTCCGACGGCACCCGCCACGCCAGCGCCGCAGGCGGGACAACCCGGTGCGGCGGTGAATGCACTGCTGACCGATGCGCAGCTCAAGGCGTTGCAGAAAGCCCGTGCGGTCGAACCGCAAGTTATGCAGCAGAAAGAAGACATGGACAAAAAAATCGACGCAGAAACAGGCAAGGATTGATCGCGATTACATCTCCCCGACAGGCACCGATCGCGCGGTGATTCATCGCGCGATTCCACAATCAATCCCGCTAAATCAGACGTCGAATATTTCATGCCGAGTCGCGACCAAGCAACGCCTGCTGCAAACACCACCCGCCGCGTATTGTTCGCGAGCCTGATCGGTACGACGATCGAGTTTTTCGATTTCTATATCTACGCTACCGCCGCACTGTTGGTATTTCCGAAACTGTTTTTCCCGGCAGGCGATGCGGCATCTGCCACGCTGCAATCGCTGGCGACGTTTGCGCTCGCGTTTTTTGTGCGTCCGCTCGGTTCGGCGGTGTTCGGCCATTTCGGCGATCGCATCGGGCGCAAGGCGACCCTTGTCGCGGCGTTGCTGACGATGGGATTGTCGACCGTGCTGATCGGCCTGTTGCCGACTTACGCCTCGATCGGTATCGCCGCACCGCTGCTTCTCGCGTTGTGTCGGTTCGGCCAGGGGCTGGGACTCGGCGGCGAATGGGGCGGTGCGATCCTGCTCGCCACCGAAAACGCGCCTGCAGGAAAACGTTCGTGGTACGGCATGTTTCCGCAGCTCGGCGCGCCGATCGGTTTCCTGTGTTCGACCGGGATTTTCCTGCTGCTCAGCGCCTGGCTCGACGAGGTGCAGTTTTTTGCGTTCGGCTGGCGCATTCCGTTTCTCGCCAGCGCGCTGCTAGTGATCGTGGGTTTGTACGTGCGCCTCAAACTCACCGAAACACCGGCATTCTTGCGCGCCATCGAGAACAACGAAACAGTACGTTTGCCGATTCTGGCGGTGTGCTCGCAGCATTTACGCAGCTTGTTGCTCGGCACGTTCGCGGCAGTCGCGACATTCGTGCTGTTCTACCTGATGACGGTGTTTGCGCTGAGCTGGGGCACGTCTGCGCTCGGTTATGCGCGCAAGGATTTCCTGCTGCTGCAGATGGCCGCGGTGGTGTTCTTTGCGATCTCGATTCCGCTTTCCGCGTTGCTTGCAGATCGTTACGGCAATCGCGCCGTGCTGATCGTGGCGACGCTGCTGATTCTTGTATTCGGCCTGCTGTTCGCGCCGCTGTTCGTCGCTGCGAGCACAGCCGCCGTGTTTGCATTTCTCGCGCTCGGACTGTTTCTGATGGGCCTCACCTACGGACCGCTCGGCACCGCGCTGGCCGAGATGTTCCCGACTTCGGTGCGCTACACCGGCGCCTCGCTGGCGTTCAATCTAGCCGGTATCGTCGGCGCATCGCTGGCACCGTATATCGCCACTGCGCTGGCGACGCGATTCGGCCTGGCGTATGTCGGTTATTACCTGTCAGGTGCCGCCGCGTTG
>JANXUW010000221.1 GCA_025351985.1 Pseudolysobacter sp. | reverse complement strand
CGGTGCTGCGCGTTTTGCCGAAGGTGACTTCCTCGCCTGCGACGTTCTGCAATTCGATCGCCACATGTTCGAGCACGTGGCCGAGCCAAGTACCGTCGCCTTCGCGCATGCGGCGGATGAATCCGCCCGGTTCGCGATATGAACAACCGTGCTCGGTCAGGCCGGGCAATGCCGCGATCAGGCCATCGACGAAGGCCGCACCGAGTCGCCCGGTCGGCCACGCTTCGAGTTCGGCCAGATCCAGTTCAAGCCGTATGACCGGAAAATGCGCGTGTACCGAAGGGCCGACGAACACGGAACGATCGAGTATGCGCATGGATTTTTTCCCTGATGATTCTTTGATTTTGGCGAGAGACGTCTGGATGGCTAAACGGAATGTACCAAGCGTGCTAATGCGTATGCTTGCGCGCAATCAGCGCGCCAGCCGAGGCGGTGCGTGTCTGCAGGTTGAAGGTCGCGCCGGCGATGAGAATGTGGATGGTCAAGCCGAGCAGGCAGACCGGATCGTCTTCGTCGGCTTGCGCCATCGATGAAAACTGCAGGTTGCCGGCGTCGACCACCGTCACCGATCCGCTACCTTCGACTTCGAGCGTATTGTCCGGACTGATGAACGCGGCAGTATCTTCATCCAGGCCGATGCCGACCGCGTACGGATTGTAGGCGAGCGCGGCGAGCAGTCGGCCAAGTCGATCGCGCTGGCGAAAATGCTGGTCGATCACGAACCGATTGGTCAGGCCGAGACCCGGCGCGAGTCGCACGCTGCCGGCGGTCGGCGACGAACCTTCCTTGCCGAACGCGATCATGTGCTCGCTGAGGATGCTCGCGCCCGCGCTGGTTCCGCCGACATGCACGCCGCTCGCGTTACGCGCACGAATGAGCTGCGCGATCGGCGTGCCGCCGAGCATCGTCGACAAGCGCAGCTGATTGCCGCCCGTGAAAAAAATTCCGCTGGCCTGACTGATGCGCTGCAGGCGATTGCGTTCCTCGGCATCACGACGCGTGTCGAAATCCAGCGCAGTGACGCGCCCGACGCCGAGTTCGGTGAAGATGCTTTCGTAACGCGAACCGGTATCGCTGAGCTGGCTGGCGGTCGGGATCACGACGATGTCGGCATCCGCACCGCCGCACAGCGCGACAAAACGTTCGAGGATGCGCGGATCGTTTTCTTTTTCCTCGGCGCCGCCGATGGGAACGATCCATCCCCGTTGCTCGCCGTCGGGGATTCTGCTGGGACTCATGATCTACTCGTGTTGTTGCATCGAATGTTGCATATCAACACGGATGGTCTGGTCACTGCAACGGCTTCGATTTTCGCCGCGAAGCCAGCTACTTTGCTTTAGCTCGTCATTCCAGCGAAGGCTGGAATCCATTTTGATTGTGCGGCGAAAAGTCAACATGGATTCCAGCCTTCGCTGGAATGACGTACCCGGCTCAATCCTCGAACATGCCGCGCCGTTCGATCGCTCCGTCGCGTACATGCACGACTCCGCGCGCGATCACCGTGTGCGCATTTCCGACAGCATCCAGCGCCACGAGATCGGCATCGACGCCAACCGCGATTCTGCCTTTGTTCGCGAGCCGCAACAGACGTGCGGGATTGTTGGTGAACGCAGGCAGCGCCTGCGACAACGACAAGCCGCGCGCAAGCAATTCGTTCAATGTCGCGAGCAATGCGCCCGGTGCGCCGACATCCATGTGGCTGACATGGCCATCGGCATCGAAACACGGCAGGCAACCGCCGGCGTCCGAGCTGATCGTCACACGCTCGCTTGGTGCGCCGCTGTCGAGATAACGCAGCAAGGCATCGGCGGCGCTCCATGCGTCTTCGCCGTCCTCGACCGGAAATGCGGTGATGTCGATGCTGCAACCGCGTCGCGCGATATCCAGCGCCTCGTCGAACAGCGCCTTGCGTCGGTTGACATGAGTCGGATTGAACACTCGCGGCGGCAACTCGCTTTGATCGAGCGCCTGGCGCACGAGTTCAAGGCCGCGTGCACCATCGCCGAGATGCAAATGCAAAATACCGGCCTTGCCGGTCATGAGGCCGGCGACATGCACTTCAGACGCGAGCCGCAGCAATTCATCGAGCGTCGGCTGGCTTGATCGATGATCGCTGATCGCGATTTCGCCGACACCGAGCAGCGCCTCGATGAACGCAAGATCGCTGCGCACGCTGCCGGTCAACGTCGCCGGCGGCAAGTGATAGCCGCCGGTGTAGGCGTAGGCGCTGAGGCCAAGTTCGCGCAGCGCATACGTAGCCGCGAGCAATTCACGCGGGCCGCGAGCGACATCGTCGGTGCCGAGCAAACCGATCACCGTGGTGACACCCGAGCGCGTGAAACGCGACAGCCCGACCGCCGGCACACGCGAGTGGAATCCCGCCTCGCCGCCACCGCCGGTGACGTGCACGTGACCGTCGATAAATCCGGGGATCAGGCGCTGGCCGTGCAGGTTGATCGTTTCGATCGCGAGGGTTGACGGCAGATCGGGCACGTCGCTGCCGATCCATAAAATCCGGCCGCCGCCGAGCAGCAGGTTTTGCAACCCGAGCGCTTCAGGCGCGAACACATCGGCATTGCGCAGCAGCAACATGGGCAAGGCACCGATCTGCAAATCGCTCACTCTTTGTAGATCGCGATATGCGTGGTGCCGTCGCGATCGACCCAGCCGCGGAACATGCCGTCGGTGTTGAACGGCGTGGCGTAGTTGCCTTGCGCATCGAGCGCGATCGCGCCGCCGTCGCCGCCGAGTTTGGGAATCAGGTTGAGGATCACATCATCCGCCGCCTTGCCGATCGCATCACCGCGATATGCCACGCGTGCGCAGATTTCGTGCGCGGCCACGGTGCGGATATAAAACTCGCCCCAGCCGGTGCCCGACACAGCGCATTTGTCGTTGGCATACGTGCCTGCGCCAATGATCGGTGAATCGCCGACACGGCCCCAGCGCTTGTTGGTCATACCGCCGGTCGAGGTGCCTGCAGCGAGATGGCCGGCGTGATCGAGCGCGACCGCGCCGACTGTACCGAAATGCGGGGCCGCGGCCGCGGCATGGGTTTTCGCAGCCTCTGCCTTGAGCTCATCCTGCAGTTGTTTCCAGCGCTCCTCGGTGCGGAAATACGACGGATCGACCAGCGCCATGCCGATGCTTTTGGCAAACACTTCGGCGCCGTCGCCGGTCAGCATCACATGCACCGATTTTTCCATCACCGCACGCGCCAGGAGGATCGGATTCTTGATGCGATGCACGCCGGCCACCGCACCGGCGCGCAAGGTGTGGCCTTCCATCAGCGCGGCGTCCATCTCGTTCTTGCCGTCGTGATTAAACACCGCGCCGCGACCGGCGTTGAAGTTCGGATCGTCTTCGAGAACGGTGATGGACTTGCTCACCGCATCAAGGCTCGTGCCACCGTCCTTGAGCACGGCGTAGCCGCTTTTCAGCGCGAGTTCGAGGCCCGCGCGGGCGGCTTTTTCCTTGGCCGGCGTCATTTCCGCGCGCACCACGCCGGCACCGCCGTGGATGACCAGCACGACGGGGGAATCGGCGATCGCGGATAACGAAGTCAGGCTCATGGCGACGGCACTCAGGCAGAGCAGCAGGGGATTTTTCATGGCATCACCTAATCGATCAGGACTCCAAGTATAGCCACGCGGTCACGGGCATGACATCGGTCATTGGTCAGGCATGACCCTCGCCTGCGTGAGTAATTTCCGGATCAATCATCGACCGGCTGCGGGCGTGGAAACTGCACCGTGACGATGGTACCGACGCCGAGCTGGCTCTGGATATCGAGCTTCCAGCCGAAGCGATCCGACAAGCGCTTGACGATGGTCAGGCCGACGCCGTTGCCGCCACGGCTGCTACGCCCGGCACGGAAATACGGTGTGAACATCTTGCCGAGTTCTTCGGCGTTCATGCCCACGCCGGTGTCTTCGATGCGCACAAAATCCGCCCCGATGCTGACGATCACGCGACCGGCATCGGTGTAGGTACATGCATTGCGCAACAGGTTGCCGAGCAACACCGACAACACCTTCGGCGAGGCGTGCAGCGCGAAGGTATGATCTTCCTGCAGGCTGAGTTCTACCGGCGTGTTTTCCAGCAACAACTCGGCGCGCTCGACTTCATCGCGCACGACGTTGTTGACGACGAAATCCTCTTCCGGCAAACCGGTATCGCCCTCGCGCGCGAGGATCAGGAACGATTCGATCAACGCCTCCATCTCGCGCACCGAACGCTTGATGCGGATCGCGGCGCGGCGCGCGAACGGCGATTGTCCTTCTTCCTCCACCAGCACGTCGGCGGCCACTTTCAGCACGGTCAGCGGGCTGCGCAATTCATGGCTCGCATCGCGCG
>JANXUW010000160.1 GCA_025351985.1 Pseudolysobacter sp. | reverse complement strand
GCCGTGATGCAGCCATTGCCACAATTGCGTGCGCGAAATTTCGGCAGTTGCGGCGTCTTCCATGAGGTTGTGGATCGGTACGCAACCGAGCCCGTCGAGCCATGCCGCGAGATAACGCACGCCGACATCGATGTTGTTGCGCACGCCAGCACGCGTGATGCCGCCGAGCGATGGCGCGATGAGTTGATCGCGCTCGACATGCACGTCGTCGCGTTTCACCCCGAGTTGATTCGGCGTCGGCATGTGCGCATTGAAGATTTCCACCGCCAGCGGAATCAGACCCGGATGCGCCACCCACGTGCCATCGTGGCCGGCCGAGACTTCGCGTAGCTTGTCGGCACGTACGCGCGCCATCGCGGCTTCGTTCGCGGTGGCGTCAGCGCTGATCGGAATCTGCGCCGCCATGCCGCCCATCGCAAACGCGCCGCGGCGATGGCAGGTCTGGATCAGCAGCTCGGAATAATTTTTGAGGAACGGCACGGTCATGTTGACCTGGCCGCGTTCCGGCAACACATGGTCGCGATGTGCGCGGAAGGTTTTGAGGTAACTGAAAATATAATCCCAGCGTCCGCAATTCAGGCCAGCGATGCGACCTTTCAGCGCGTGCAGAATCTCGTGCATCTCGAACACCGCGGGCAGTGTTTCGATCAGCACCGTCACCTTCATCGTGCCGATCGCCAGGCCCAGACGCACCTCGGCGAATGCCATGACCTCGTCCCACAGCGCGGCTTCCTTGTGGCTCTGCAGTTTCGGCAGATAGAAGAACGGACCCAGCGCACGCGCGGCAAGGCGCTGTGCATTGTGGAACGCGTACAGGCCAAAATCGAACAAGCTGCCGGACATGAGCGCGCCATCCACCGACACGTGTTTCTCCGGCAAATGCCAGCCGCGCGGGCGCACGATCAAGGTGGCGACGTTCTCGTTGAGTTTGTATTCGCGCCCCTCGGGCGAAGTAAAAACAATCGTGCCGGCAGTCGCATCGCGCAGGTTGATCTGGCCGTCGAGCAGGTTCTCCCAGGTCGGGCAGGTCGAATCCTCGAAGTCGGCCATGAACACCTTGGCGCCGGAGTTCAGCGCGTTGATGATCATCTTGCGATCGACCGGACCGGTAATCTCGACGCGGCGATCTTGCAGCGCAGCAGGGATTTCCGCGACCTGCCAGTCGGATTCGCGGATGGTCCGTGTTTCGGCCAGAAAGTCCGGCAACTCACCGGCGTCGAAGCGCGCTTGGCGATCCTCGCGCGCCGCCAGCAAAGCCAGGCGTGTACTGTCGAATTGGCGATGCAGTTCGGCCAGGAAAAGCAACGCCTCCGGTGTCAGGATCGATACATAACCGGGTTGCAGCGCGGCGCTCGTCGCGACGACGGCCGGGCTTGTGCTGTGCTTCGATACTGCCATGCCAAACTCCACTTATGGTTGCATCGCAGCAGACTAGGCGTGTTGCTGGCGGTTTGACAAAACAAATGTTTCAATACATTTCATTGGTTTTGTTAATACATAGGCCAAGTGCTTGATTGGGAAGCGCATGTCAAACGACCGTTTGAATTATGGACAAAGGTAAATCCACACCGCCGCCGGTCGGCAAGGCTGCGGCACGCGGGCGGCCGCGCAAAAATACCGCGGATACGCCAGCCGCACCCGAACGTTTCTACTACAAGGGCAATCGCCTCAAGCAACTGCGTGCGTTCTGCTACACCGTAAAACTCGGCACCTTGTCCCGCGCGGCCGAAGCGCTGTTCCTGAGTCAGCCATCGATCAGCCTGCAGCTCGGTGCGCTCGAAAAAGAACTCGGCATGCGTCTGCTCGAACGCACACGCCGCCGTGTGCAACTCACGCGCGCCGGTCAGGCGCTGTACGATCTGGCGCTGCCGATGATCGACGGCCTGGAAGGTCTCGAAAGCGAATTTCTGAGTCGGTTGAAAGGCCTCGATGCGGGTGAGCTGAACATCGCCGCAGGTGCATCGACCATCCAGTATCTGCTGCCCGCGCTAGTGCAGGCATTTCGCGCGCAACATCCGACCGTGCGCCTGCAATTGCACAATGTCACCGGCAAGGATGGTCTCGCGTTGTTGCGTTCGGATGAGGTCGATTTTGCGGTCGGCTCGATGATCGATGTGCCGAACGATCTGGCCTACGAATCGGTGTATCACTTCGACCCGATGCTGATCATGCCGGAGGATCATGTGCTCGCGAACAAGGCCGATGTGAAGCTCGAAGACCTTAGTCCGTACGGTTTGATCCTGCCGCCGCGCCGACTCACCACGTATCGGCTGGTCGACCTGATTTTCCAACAGCGCAAGGTGCCGTTCCATGTTGCCATCGAAGTCGGCGGCTGGGACGTGATCAAGCAGTACGTGGCGATGGGCCTGGGCATTTCCATCGTCACCGGCATTTGCCTGACGCCCAACGACCGGCTCGCAGTGCGTAACATGAAACAGTATTTTCCGCAGCGCAGTTACGGCGTGGTGATCCGCAAGGGCAAGTACCTGAGCCCGCAGGCGCACGCATTCATCAACCTCATTCGCCCGGCGCTGTTCTCACAGCGGGACTACTATGAGGCGGGCCACTCGGAACGTTGAACCTATCCAATATCTTACTGCGCGACCCTGATCGAGGTTCACGCGCTGCTCGAAATGCTCACATACCAAAAGTATGCTCCGCTTTCGGCAATTGCTCCTGAATTGCTCTACCTCGGGCATCCATGCCCTCGTCTGCGCGGTACATGGATGTGCAAGTGCCGCGAGCGCAGGATGCGCGAGAGCGGCCTCTTCACCTCGCTGAGGGCCGCTCGCTACAGATATTGAACAGGTTCATGTGCATGACGAATCTCAGCGATCGTCGCGGCGGTGCGGTATATCCACACGGCCGCTGACGTTACGCTGATGGATATCACCGCTGCCTTTCGCGGCCACGCTGAAGTTGCCGCCGACGCCATCGACATGGACATCGCCCGAACCGATCGCGCCAAGACTTACATCGCCCTTGATACGATTCGCGCCGAGGTTGCCCGAGCCAACTTTGTCGACGGTCACGGCGCCGCTGACATCGGAAAATTCGAGGTCGCCCGAGCCGACGTGACCGACCTTGATATCGCCGTGCACTTGGCCCGCGGTGATGTTGCCGGAACCCGCCGACGTCACTTCGAGTCCGCCAATATCGCTGGCCTGCACATCGCCGGAACTGACCTTGACCAGCATCGGCCCGGTAATATTTTTCGCGGCAAGATCACCCGACCCGGCAATGAAATTCAGCGCCGCGAGATCGCGCGCCACGGCATCGCCGGAGCCGCTGTGAATATCCAGCAACAGATTGGTCGGCATCCGCACATGCAGATCGACATAGGCATAACTGGAGTGGAAAAAACCAAAAGTGTTGTTGCGCTGCGGATGGGTTGGCGTCAGCACAACACGATCGCCGTCGCGTTTCTGCGCCACATCGAGATCGGCCAACCACGCTTGTTCGGAAGCGCAAGCGCGGCCATGCACTTCGATATGCGTGAGTCCCGCCACGCCTTCGGCTTGCAGATCGGACGAGCCGAGCTCGGTTGCCAGCGCGCGCAGTCCGGCCGGATCGATCTGAAAATCACGGCTCGCTTCGAATTGGCATTCGTTGGCCAAGGCGGCGATGGGAAATAGCAGCGAAAGCAATAGCAGGGATTTGCGCACGTCGTTCTCCGGTGGTGTCGAGCAGTCAGATGCACAGAGACGCCGGAAGGTTTAACGGTTGCGATGCAGGATCAAACCGTGCCGCGATGCTTGCCCTGGAACGGCACGTAATACGTCCGGATGCACGCCATGTCGGCATCGAGGTCATCGGTCGTTTCGAGCAGCGGACCGAAGCCGAGCGTCTTGTCCGGATAATGCAGCGACACCATCACGATCGGCACGTTGGTGGCACGTGCGAGGTGCCAGAATCCACTTTTCCACTTTTGTACTTTCTTGCGCGTGCCCTCGGGCGCGAGCGCGACCCAGAATTGATCGCGGCTGGCAAACTCGGCGCTGAGCTGGCCGATCGTGCCGTTTGCCACGCTGCGATCGGTGGCGAGTCCGCCGAGTTTGCGCAACAGCCAGCCCAGCGGGCCGACGAACAATTCGTTCTTGGCGATGAAGGAAACCTTGAAACCCATCGCCACCATGAACATCAGCGCCCACCAGCCATCCCACCACGAGCTGTGCGGCGCGACGATCGCGATGACCTTGGGCACGTCCGGAATTTCGCCGACGAGTTTCCAGCCGCACACACCAAGCAGCCAGCGAAAAAAACGGCGCGTAGTAGTTTGCGCAAATTGCGGCGCGCGCGGCGGCAAGGTATCCGGCAGATGTTTGCTCACTCGTGATCCCAGCTGCCGCGACTGCGGGTTTTCTTGATTCCACTCGTAACGCGCTTGCCGGTCAGGCGACGTTCTTTCGAACCGTGCGTGGGCTTGGTGGCGATACGCGCTTTCGGCACGATCAATGCGGCACGGATGATCTCGGCGAGTCGTACGCGTGCGTCTTCGCGATTGCGACTCTGGTCGCGAAACCGATTCGCCTGGATCACCAGCACGCCCTCGGCAGTCAGGCGACGATCGCGCCGAGCCAGCAGTCGTGTGCGCAAGGTTTCCGGCAGCGACGGCGATTGCGCAACGTCAAAACGCAGCTCGACCGCGCTCGACACCTTGTTGACATTCTGCCCGCCCGGCCCGGACGAACGGATGAACGTCTCGGTCAATTCGGTATCGGCAATACTCAGCCTGGCGTTGATTTCGAGCACGGCGCAATCAGTCGCGAAAATTTTCGTATTGCAGTGGCATCTCGATTTTCGATGCGCGCAGCAGCGCCATCACCATTTGCAGATCGTCGCGTTTCTTGCCGGTCACGCGCAGCTTGTCGCCCTGGATTTGCGTCTGCACTTTCAGGCCGCTGTCCTTGATGGTCTTGATGATTTCCTTCGCCAGTGGCTGATCGATGCCTTGCTTGAGCGTGACTTTTTGCCGTGTCGTGGCGAGGTTGATTTCCGCATCGGCGATTTCGGCACATGCGATGTCGATGCTGCGAGCGGTCAGGCGCTGCTTGAGAATATCGAGCATCTGCTTGACTTGAAATTCGGACTCGCCGTGCATTGTGATGACGGTTTCCTCGGTCTCGAACTTGGCCTTGGTGCCCTTGAAATCGAAACGTGTGGTCAGCTCGCGCGTGGCTTGCGTCATCGCGTTGTCAAGTTCGTGCAGATCAATTTCAGAAATGATATCAAAGGTAGGCATGACAAAAATCCGGGACGTTCGTGCGATAAAAGTGTCGCGATTCTAGCTGCTCGCGGCATCGGCTGCATGTCGCAGCGCACCGCTCCATGCAAAGCGATAGAGAATTTTCTGCCAGCTCGCATCGACCGGCGCTTCGATCTGCAGCGGCGACAGGTGCACCGGGTGGGTGAAGTCGAGCCGCCACGCATGCAGCAACATGCGATGCATCGCGTAGTGAATGCGAAACAGCCGGTTGTGATCGCCCCTCCCGTGGCTGGTATCGCCGATGATGTGATGGGAAATGTGGTGGCAATGTTTGCGGATCTGGCGGTAACGACCGGTTTCCGGCATCGCTTCGATCAGCGCGTAACGTTGTTGCGGATACCGTCCCATTTCGAGCGCGACTTCGACCGTGGCGAGCCGGCGATAACTCGTGCTCGCCGGTTTGCGCGGACTCGTATCACGCACGTCGGGCAGCGGGTAATCGATGATGCCGGATTCTTCCGGCCAGCCGCGCACCACCGCCAGATAACGTTTGTCGACCGTGCGCGCCATGAACTGCTTGCCGAGTTCACCGGCGATCTCGCGATTTTTCGCGAGCAACACCACACCGCTGGTGGCGCGATCGAGGCGATGAATCAGGAACGGATTGCTGCCGAGTTGCGCGCGCAATCGGTCGACCAGAAAATCGGTTTCATCGCTCGCGATCGCACTGCGATGCACGAGCAATCCGGCGGGTTTGTTGACCGCGAGCAGGTGTTCGTCTTCGTAGAGAATTTCGAGTGATGCTGCGGCTTTCGCAGGAATCGTCGCGGTCATTTCCGCGCTCGTGCGCGCAGGAACGCGATCAGCGCAATGACTGCGGCGATCTCGCTCGATAGCGGTACGCCGAACCAGCGCGGACCCTGTTGATCGAACGCGAACAATATCGCGGCGCTGAGCAGCAGCGCCGCGCCGAACAGGGCGGGAATGAGGACGCGCTGATTAGCCCGCGAGGCAGCACTGAGTGCGCGCAAATCCGCCGAAGTAATACGTACATCGTGCTGGCCTTCGACGGACTTTTTCAACGCGGCATGCAGCAGTCCCGGCATTTCCGGCGCGCCCGCAATCCATTCCGGAATACGTGTGCGCAGCATCTTGGCCGTCGCGCGCCAGCTGTAACGCTCGCGCAGGATTTTTTCGAGCACCGGTTTTGCGGTCGCCCAGATATCGATCTGCGGATGCAGCAAGCGGCCCATGCCTTCGATGTTCAGCAAGGTTTTTTGCAGCAGGATCAGTTGCGGCTGTAGCGTGAGCTCGAAGCGCCGCGCCATCTGGAACAATTTGAAAGTGACTTCACCGAGCGAAATTTCTGACAGCGGCCGCGTGAAATACGGTTCGCAAATCGTGCGCACGCCGGCTTCGAGTTCGTCGAGGCGAATATGCGATGGCATCCAGCCGGCTTCGACATGCAGCTCGGCGATACGACGATAATCGCGATTGAACATCGCCATGAAATTTTCGGCGAGATAAAACTGATCGGCACGCGGCAGCGAACCCATGATGCCGAAATCCAGCGCGATAAAACGTGGATCGGCAGTACGTGTCGCGTCTACCCAGATATTGCCCGGATGCGCATCGGCGTGAAAAAAATTGTCGCGAAAAACTTGCGTGTAAAACAGCCGCACGCCTTTTTCGGCGAGCGCGATACGATCGATGCCGGCGGCGTCGAGCGCGCGCAGATCGTCGGTCGGAATGCCGCGCACGCGTTCCAGCGTCAGCACGCTTTCGCGGCTCAGTGACCAAAAAACCTCGGGCACGACCATGTCGTCGGAGTCGAGAAAATTGCGCCGCAGCACACTCGCGTTCGCGGCCTCGCGCTGCAGGTCGAGCTCGTTGCGCAGCGTGCCTTCGATCTCGGCGACGATATCGAGCGGACGCACCTTGTCGGCATTCGGATGCCAGCGTTGCACCAGCGCGCCGAGCGCCTGCAACAGGCCGATATCCTGCTCGATACGCAGTGCGATGTTCGGCCGCAATACCTTGATCACGACCTCGCGACCGTCGTGCAAACGCGCCGCGTGCACTTGCGCGATCGAGGCCGAAGCGAGCGGCTGCTGATCGAACGCGGCATACAATTCGCTGATCGGTTTGCCGAGCGCGGCTTCGATCATTGCCTGCGCCTGCGCACCCGGAAACGGCGCCACCTGATCCTGCAGCAACGCCAGTTGCTCGGCGATATCCGGCGGCAGCAGATCGCGGCGTGTCGAAAGAATCTGGCCGAACTTGACGAAGATCGGGCCGAGCTCGGTCAAGACCAGACGCAGGCGTTCGCCGCGCGTCATCGCGGCGACATCGGCGCGCGGCTTCGGGAAAAACGGACGAACGAGTTTGAGCGGACGAAAC
>JANXUW010000115.1 GCA_025351985.1 Pseudolysobacter sp. | reverse complement strand
GGATCGTTATTGATGCGGGTCGTCGATACCTCGGTCTGGATCGAATGGCTGGTCGGTGGCCCGCTGCAGAAGAAGCTGGTCAAGGAATTCCCCGACAAGGCGGAATGCCTCGTGCCGACCATCGTGCAACTCGAGCTATCGAAATGGCTGGTACGCGAAGTCGGCGAAGACCATGCCGACCAGGTTATCGCCTACACGCAAAAATGTATTGTTGTCGCGATGGACACGCGCATCGCCCTGCTTGCTGCCGAACTGCACCGGCAATACAAGCTCGCCACGGCGGATGCGATCGTTTACGCGACGGCGCAACAGCAAGGCGCTGACTTGCTGACATGCGACGCGCATTTCCAAAATCTGCCCGATGTCATCTATCTCAGGAAACCCACGCCATGACCGATCAGCCATCGAAAACCACCCAGACCGCACTCGCCGAATGGCATCGCATGATCGCGAACGGCGACCTGAGCGCACTGCCGGCGTTGCTGCATCCCGATGCGCTATTCCGCTCACCGATGGCGTTCAAGCCGTATCACAGCGCGCAGGCGGTGGCGATGATTCTCGGCACCGTGATCACGATCTTCAAGAACTTTGCCTACGAGCGTCAATTCATCAGCCTTGATGGCCTGAGCGTGACGCTGGAATTCAGTGCAACGGTCGGCGACAAACAACTCAAGGGTGTCGACCTGATCCGTTTCGACGAGCACGGCAAGATCATCGAGTTCGAAGTCATGATCCGCCCGATCAATGCCACCGCCGCGCTCGGCGAGGAAATGGGTAAACGCCTCGGCGCATTGCTGCCAGCGTTCAAGGCGGCGCCATGACAGCAAGATGGATCTGAAATCACGCGGCAGTTTTCGCGAACCAACACTTTCCCGAAGTTTGCCCCGAACGCACGTCTTCCATAGGAAAGACATGCGCGGTTTTGAATCGTCAGCCGCGGCTCACTCCGCCGTGGTCGGGTCGATCGTCGAGCGCACCTGCGAAACCCGGTTCGCCGGAAATCCACCCTGGCGCGCATGCTCACGCACCGCTTCTTCGTTCGGCGCGATGTAGATGCAATACAGCTTGTCGTCGGTCACGTAACTCTGCAGCCACTGGATCTGCGGGCCAATGCCGTGCAACACGCTGCACGATTTTTGCGAGATGGCATTGAGTTCCTGCGCAGAAAGTTTTCCGGCGCCGGGGATTTCTCTTTCGATAACGAACTTGGGCATGGCGGTTGTTTCCTCTGATTTCGCGAATGGATTTCCCGCGCTCGACAAACCGCGCAATCGTTGACGTTATTGTTCGTCGCAACGATTGAATTGCGGCATGCCGAGTCGATCCATACCAATAACGCCATCTTGCGAAAATTTGCGACATTCCTGATGCTGCATCCATCGCGCGCGATCATGTGTAACACCATGAAAATTCCGCTCAGCACAGTTGTCACTCCGCGTGATGGGCGCTATCGTCGCGCGACTCCGATTTGTTTGCGACCAACCCGCCACCGCAAGTGTGGTCCATGGACAGAACTGAATGTTGATTCCGCTGTTTATCGCCTCCGCACTTGCGGGCGCCACGGGCACGGCCGATCTCACCCTCGGCCAACTGACATTTTCCGCGTGCGAACTGTCGCGACCGAACACCAGCGCGACCACCGCGGCGCTCTGCACGCCGTTCGAGGTACCGGAAAATCACGACGCGCCGAACGGTCGCAAGATCGCGCTGCGCCTCGCGCTGATCCGCGCCGAATCCGGTTCGCCGAAATCCGATATCGTCGTGTATCTAGCCGGCGGGCCGGGCCAGGCCGCGACCGAAACGTATTCCGCAATGGCTGGCGCGCTCGCACCGCTGAACCGCACGCATCACATCCTGCTGCTCGACCAACGCGGCACCGGCGCTTCGCATGCGCTCAAGTGCGCGCATGGCGATGATGAAAACGCGAATGACGAGGCCGACGAAAACGACGACGACGCCGATCACGAAATCGAACGACTGCAAAATGACATTACCGATTGCCTCGGCAAGCTCGATGCCGACCCGCGTTTCTATACGACCAGCGATGCGGTGCGCGATCTCGAAGACGTGCGCGAAAAACTCGGGCTTCCGCAGTTCGATCTGGTCGGTGTTTCCTATGGCACGCGCATGGCGCAAGCGTATTTGCGCGCGCATGGCGATGGCGTGCGCAGCGCGATTCTCGACGGCGTGGTGCCGAACGAATTGATCCTCGGCGCGAGTTTTGCGCGCGATCTCGAAAGCGCGCTCAAACTCGATTTCGCCAACTGCAATAAATCCCCCGAGTGCGCCAAACGTTTCGGCGATCCGTACAAAACCCTGTACGCGTTGCGCGGCAAACTGCGCGATGCACCGGCCCGCGTGACGATTGCCGATCCGCAAACGTTCCAGCCGATCCAGCGCACGGTCAACGAAAGCACGCTGGCCGGCCTCGTGCGCTTGTTCGCCTACAGCAGCGAAACCGCGGCGCTGTTGCCGCTGTCGCTGGATCAGGCGATCCACGGCAATTACGCGCCGCTGCTCGGCCAGAGCAAATTGATCAGCGGCGATCTCGATGCCAGCATCACCGGCGGCATGGAGCTCAGCGTGATCTGCGCCGAAGATGCCGACCTGCTCAAGCCGCAACCCGAAAACGCCGATACCATGCTCGGCAACAAGGTGCTCGAAGGCATCCAGGCCGAGTGCAA
>JANXUW010000085.1 GCA_025351985.1 Pseudolysobacter sp. | reverse complement strand
TGTATCATCAACTAGACCGCCGTCCGGTAGATTTTCTAGAGATTCCGATAATCGGTGTCCGCTGTCTTCACGTCGCGCCCTCTTGGCCGTCCCTGCATATTTCGCCGTCAGAATCCTTGACGCTGCCTTCGCGAAAAGTGTCTTTTAATTGCGGTCAATGATCGCGGCCGTGCTTCAAAGTTCTGACGGATACCGTCGTCATTCCGCGCGAAGCTAATCTCGTCTGACAAATTAACTTGGCTGCCTCACGAATCCGCTCCGGCACATCAAGCGCCACCTGCCATGCGTCCTGGTCTTCGTAGTAGTCCGCAATAGCATCCAGATCCTGATCGGCCGCAAGCGCGTATTCAAGCGCCAGCATGCGATCGGTAGATCCAGCACTCACGCGCCCGCCTCACGCCGGCGCAGCTCGCGCTCCGCCCGCTTCACCGCCCAGCGCGCCTCCATCTCCGCCTCACTGAGCACCGGCATGTCACCACGCCCGATGGCCGCCTGCGTTTCCTCAACCTCGCGTTTCAGCCAGGCCCCATAGGAATGCGCCGCCTTCATCGCGGTCGATCGATCCGGCCGCGCCGATCGCGCCGGCGCTTCCTCGTAATCCGCCCCGTGCACCTCGAAGGACACCAATCCGAGATCTAGCAACTGGCGTGCCGCCGTATCCAGCCGGGTAAACCGTCGCGGCGCCCCATCCTTGCCGGCCAGCACGCGTTCGGCCTGGCCAAAGCGCACTGACACGGCCCAGCCACCTTTCCCGCCGACGATCGACGCTGCACGCACCGACTTGGCAGCAATCAGTTAACGCAAAGTGGCCAATTTCACAACGGAAGCCGTCATAACGATCATCCCAACAATGAAGGCAGGCGACAGTTTAATAGAAAAGTGGGAATTGCCCAACAAACGGCATAAATCACGTCGCATCCAAGCGATGCCCTGCCCTGCCTCACCGTCGAACGCCGCTATCAGCGGCCCGTAGCAGCGAACCCACGACACCGGACAGCGGATGGTGACGCTTTTGATCCCGCCGCGCGTAGAAGCCCGCAGAATCGCCCACAGTACCTCACATCCAAAGCTCAACACATGCCTTCCTGCAAAACCAGCGCGCGTAGCGCGCCCCGCGGCGGTAGGACAACCTCGATCACAACCCGCTACAGCGCCACAGCGCATGCGTTGCAGCAATGGAATACTGATCCGCGTAGCGGATGCCGATTGGTTTTAGGTGGTCAAGGATGACCACCGTAGGCCGTCGCATCGCGACGGGGCGGAGGCAGGATGCCGGAGGGTAGGCGCTTTTCGGTCGGTATCCATTTGGCGAAAGTTATCCACAGAACGGCTTTACCTACTACAGGTTTTATATAGGCTTATATAGGTAACTATGTAGCTAATATTTTCTTTTTTTAATCAATCTATTGCAAGAAAAAAATAGACCAAATCAGCGCGTTCTGTAGACCAAGTCAGCGCATAAATTGGCTTTTTATAGACCGGATCAGCGCAGTTGATAGACCAATTCAGCGTGCATAACTACGTCCGTTAACAGGCTTGTCCACAAGGAAATCCATTCGAAAAGCGGCTACGCCGCTGACTTCCAGTCGTGGAATGTCATCCCACGACCCGATATAGACCAAATCAGCGCTGAAAATATAGTTATATAGCTAACAATATAACTATATATATACCAGATCAGCGCAGGTCTATTGTCAAATGGTTGCTGCTATCGTTTATTTATTGAGCTGGCGCACATGGGTAGCAGATGGGACTAGTTGCACGCCAGCGTGCTCAACCTCTAGTCGAAGTTGCGGGTATATGGCGTGCACTTTCGTGAGAGCCTGGATAAATTTTCGCTTGAATCCTTGGCGCCCCTGTGGAGTATCTGCGTAGTCCACGCCGAACTGCAGCTGCAACGCTTTCCACGGGATATCGGTTCGGCGCTTCAGATAGCTCATGCGATAAGTGCTCCACGCATAGAGATCCAAGGCGAGCGGAGAGCTTTTTAACGCACGCAACGCACGCATATCGAGCGGTACAGGGCTATCCGTTACAGCTTCAAAGAAACGTGGACTGAGCAACACATACGATTGCCATAGGGACTCTTGGCCAAGCATCTTCGGATTCCACCATAGCTCAGATTCTTCGGATACGAGCATGCGTTTCAGCACGTCATGGTCTTCGCCGATACTCCCCCAGGACACTGCCGCAGAAAACAGCCTCTTCATCTGATCGCGCAAACGGGTTATATCGCCGCGCTTCCCACCGGTGCGGTTGAGCCCCATCTGATCCAAAAAAGATTGGAGACTAGGGCCAAGCTCAATGTGTGCCGACTTCGTGCGGACAGCCTCTGTCGTCAGCCAAGCCAAGACGAGCCGGGGAATTGAGCCATAGGGAAGCCCTACGCCAGACACATCCGTAATTACCAAACGAAGATTGCCATTTTGCCGCATGTACTGGGGCGAACCCGGATCACGATGCGGAATTGTCGCCTGGGTTAGCGCTCGGGCCATGTAACCAATTGCACCCGAGCTGAAAGCATCCTGCTCCTCAATAGCCAGCGCGGACGCAAGCAATTTATCTATGTTTTCAATCTTCATATATAGTTATATAGCTATATAGTTATTTATGTAGATATGCTTTTAATGCATCTTCGACCAATTGCTGCTGCGTCACCCGCTTGCCTGAGCTTAGAGATAGCTCCAACGCGCGCCTTTTGAGTTCGTTAATGAGGGATACGGGCAACTGCATCACCATCGGCTTTCTGAAATCACCCGACATTGCTTCCGGGTTGGTTGTGTCTGAAGCCTCCGGTCGCTTTGTATTTTCGGACGCAGCCCCCCCATCAAGAAACGCCTGAATATTTGGCTTCGTCTTCACCGTCTCACCTCGTCAAAAAAAGCGGCTATCTCGTGAATAGCCTGCTGATCACGTCCAAGTTCACTGACGATCGCGCCCTCGCCGATGGCACGCCGGTAGGCAACTCGCTCACAGACTTGTGTCTTGAGAACCCGAAGTTTTTGCTCGTCCAGAAATGCCATCATTTCGGTCGTGTCCTTCGTTCTCGGATCAATGCGCGTAAGTAGCACCCGAACATCTAGATCGGGGTTGTAGTCCTTCGCAAGCTCAATAACTTCCATAAGGTCGGTCATCGCAGCCGCATCCAAATTGGAAGCCCCGACCGGCACAATGGCGCGCTGTGCAAGCAACAGCGCACTGCGTAGTCCTACCGAATCTCGACCGCCGGCATCAACAACCGTATTTGTGAATGCTTCCGCCAAGGTTTTCCCCTCAGCAAGAATCGCCTTACCAGATAGGCATGTCGTGGTCGGGCTAGGGGAGCGTTCGGCGTCTCTACGCCACGCCGCCCAACTGGCAGCACTCGCCTGAGGATCGCCATCGATGAGGAGACTAGAGCCGTGTGTGGCGAACAAGGTGGCAAGGTGGACTGCAGTGGTCGTTTTCCCCACACCACCTTTCGTGTTTACGACTGCATAGATCATGCTTACGCTCCATATTGTTTTATAGCTATAAATATAGTTTTCTATATTCCCATATGCAAGCGATTTCGCAAAGCGAAGTGCGTTATCCAAGCGAATCAGACATAGCATCAGGCCACTTCTGCGCGCCGTGCAAAACGCGCAGGATGCGCACGGTGCCATCCAGGAGGCGATAAGCCGCAATGTATGGTGTGTGCTGAATCACTAACTCGCGCGTACCCTCAATGCGACCGTGGCGGCCACTCTCGGGGAACAGTCTCAATTGCTGAGCCTGTGTGCCAATGCGATCATCCACGGCCACAGCCGTGCGGGGGTTTTCCACCTCGATGTAGTCAAAAATGCCATCACGATCTGCCAAGGCAAGCAGGGACCATTCCAGCCTCATGCTTCACCTTTGCCGATTTTGCGAAGCGTTGCCGCGCGACGTTTCGCAAAATGCACCTCCACGTCCTCGTGCGACACCGCTGGACGTGGATCGTCTAACGCCTCCTGCACCTTGGCGCGAAACCAAGCGTCATGCGCGACCGGATCAGCGGTGAAGGCGAACGGCAGCGCGCCCTCATTGGCAACGCGGGTCAGCAGAATGCGCACGGCGTCGCTGACCGTCAGCCCCATATTGCCCAGCACGGCTGCTGCTCGCTCTTTCACAGCGGTATCGATGCGTGTCTGTACCAGAGAGTTAGAAGCCATTGTGAATTCTCCATTGCAATAAAACATTACGTATTGTCATTCAATTGAATGACAATATCCAGCAAGGAGCGGCCCAGCCTTTTGCTATGAGTCGTCAAGGGTCGTAGGTAGAGGTTCGGTCGGGATTCTGGAAATTTTCGCAGAATCGAACGTAACGCCGCGCTGCCACACCAAATTCCAACGACACCTTAACGGAGTAGGGCAGTCCCGTGCGTCACGCGCTGCCTCAAAACCGAATCCGCTCGATCTCGCCCTGATCGATTGGCTGCTGCGTGGTCTTGGTCGAGGCATGGTCAGCAATGCGCACGGCCGTCTCCAGCGTGCTGCCGTGTTCCAGAAAATTCGTGATGCCGGTGTCGCGAAACGAATGGCAGCCAATGCCGGCA
>JANXUW010000411.1 GCA_025351985.1 Pseudolysobacter sp. | reverse complement strand
GTTCGCCGCATCGTAGGCCTTCGCGACCAGGCTGTGACTCGCATTGCTCAGCGTGGTCGAGTCGAGCGTGGTCGAATACGGCGACGTCGTATCGCTGACCTTGAGCGTGCCGTCGATATAAAACTCGACCTTGCTCACGCCGACATTGTCACTCGCCGTCGCCGACAGCGTGATCGTGGCGCTCGTGCCGGATTCGCTCGCGCTCACGGTGGGTGGCGTGGTGTCGCCGCTGGTCGCGTTATTGATCGAGAACGTCACCGTGCTGCTCGTGCCGATGTTGTTCGCGGCATCGTAGGCTTTCGCGACCAGGCTGTGGCTGCCGTTGGCCAGCGTGGTCGAATCCAGCGTGCTCGAATATGGCGATGTCGTATCGGTCGCCTTCAGCGTGCCATCGACATACAACTCGACCTTGGTGACACCGACCGCATCGCTCGCCGTGGCCGACAAGGTAATTGTGCCGCTGCTGCCGGATTCCGCGGCAGTTACGGTCGGTGGCGTGGTATCGCCGCCGCCCGTGCCTTGCGTCACCCACACCGGTGCCGACCACAACGAGTTGCCGTCGCTCTGCGTCACCTTGGCGTAATAGAAATGCACGCCGGTGGTCGGTGTGGTGGTGATCGTCGCGGTCGATCCGAGCAGTGCCACGGTGCCGTTGCTGCCCGGCACGCCGGTGTAGATCTGCACCTGCGATGCGGTCTTGCCCGACGTGCTGGCGTAATTCGCGGTCAACGTGAGCGCGCCGGAATTGCTAAAGCGATCACCCATGATATGGCCGCCGCTGGTGGTCAGGATCAGCTGCGCGGTCTTGTCCATCGTGGCGAAAACATGGCGTGCATTGACGGCATCGAGAAAGCTCTGCAACGTCAGCGTGGTGCCGGTCGGAATCAGGATGCCGGTGCGGTTGGTGTAACTCGCACCCCAGTTCGCGCAGTGGTTGTCCTGGTCCGAACTGAAGGCGACGTGATAACCCGCTTCGAGCGCTTTGTTGCAGGCGCCTTCGTAGGTGCTGCGGCTGGTTTCGGTTTCCGTGGTGTTGCTGGAGAACGCCGAAGAGTTCAGCACTTCGCACAAAGCCATCACCTGATCGCCGTCGGCGGTGTAGCCCAAATCCGCGCCGTTGGCGTTGAACTGGCCGCTACTGGCGGGATGGTTGAACTGGCCGACCCAGCCGTTGGTTTTCATCAATGTGTACAGGCCAGCGTAGTCGCCTTTGGCGGTCAGGATGTCACCGATCAACTGGCCCGAACTGTTGGTTTCCCATTCCAGCAGCTTCGGCGAATTGAAGATGTTCAGGTGGCCGCCGTTGTTGATCACGCCCCATTCCATGCCATAGATCGCGAGGAAGTTGGGGTGCGCAGCGTTGAACGTCGTTGCCGCGGTCAGGCCCGACTGATACAGATTTTTTGCCGTGGTCGGATTGGCCGATGCATTGGTGCCGGTCGAACCATCGAACAGATGGTTGTGCTCGGACGTCATGAGGATATCCAGGCCCTTGTTCAACGCGTACGGATACGCATCGGCGGGGCCGTATTTGCCGGCCTGCGGATTCTGCGCATCGGTGCACGTGCTGAGATCGCCGCCGCCATCGCTGTGGTTGGTCTGGCTGTGCAGATTGCCGAAATATACGGTGTAGGGCAGTCCGTCGGTGGCAGGCGCGGATTGTTCCAGCGACGGTTGTGCCGGGGTCTTCTGCGATGCGCTGGTTGGCAGCGCCGCAAATTCCGGCATTACCGGTTTGGTCACATTGCCGACCTGGATATCGAAGGTCTGCTCGGCCACTTCGTCCGGATTGATCTGCAGCGCTTGTTCGACGCGCTGGTTCAACGGCGCGTAGGCGAAGCTGCGTTCGGTCAACGGATTCAGCGCCTAGGCGCGCATGCGCACGTGATAAAAACCGTAAGCCAGCGAACCGTTTTGCGGATCGCGTTCGGACCACGGCACGCGCTGCGAACCCTCGCCATTCACGATGTGCGATTCGCCGCGCAAGGTGCGCACGGTGAAGCCGTCGTCATCGGCGATGTCGACACGCCACGCCACCACGGTGCCGTCGTCCGCACCCGGAAAACGGAAGTGCAGATCGAAGATGCGCGAGTGATCGGCCGACGCGGTGTACGGCGCGTACAGGCTGGCCTCGAATTCGTAGTGATCCTGATAATCCGTGGCGAACGCCGTGCCGGAGGAAACGGCGAGACCGAACGCAATGGCGAGCGGCGAGAAATAGCGGTGGATCGAATTAAACGGCATGAATACCCACCCGAGCATAAAAGAAGTGAGTCGATTATTTGACCGTATTTTTGTGGCACGACAATGACGGCGGGCAATGCCACCGTATGGGTGCGCTAAAATTAAAAATCCCTCAGGACAGAATCGTCTCGAGTTCGGCAAGGCGCGTGGGGCTCCCCACATCCGTCCATTCGCCGCAATAGTGCTCACCGCTGATGTCCCCCCGGACCATCGCGCGGCGCAATATCGGTGCGAGCGGGAATCTACCTGCTGTTTGCGCGCTAAGCAATTCCGGGCGATAAACACCGATGCCGGCAAACGTTTGTTTTAGTGAAATGCCGTCATGCAACAATCCTTCGATCAGAGAAAAATCGCCGGATGGATTATGTGACGGATTATCCACCATGATCAGATGCGCGATTTTAGATGGATTTTGCGGCAACGCAGAAAAATTAAAGTCGGTTAAT
Organism: Pseudolysobacter sp.; assembly: GCA_025351985.1. Lineage (GTDB taxonomy): Bacteria > Pseudomonadota > Gammaproteobacteria > Xanthomonadales > Rhodanobacteraceae > Pseudolysobacter. The sequence goes on along the minus strand of JANXUW010000411.1, from coordinate 14,708 downwards.
ATGTCGCCATTGACTGCGATAAATGGCGCATTACCGAGCAGCGGCAACGCGTGCAGCATGCCGCCACCGGTTTCCAGCGGCGTGGCGCCTTCATAACTGAAATGTAGCGACAAGCCCCAGCGGCTGCCGTCGCCGAGCGCTGGCGCAAATTGTTCGGCGAGATACGATGTGTTGATCACGACATCGCACACGCCTGCGGCAGCGAGTTTTTCGAGGTGATATTCGATGAGGCGTTTGCCACGCACGCGCAGCAGCGGCTTGGGCGTGTGATCGGTCAGCGGTCGCATGCGCTCGCCGCGACCGGCGGCGAAAATCAGTGCATGCGTGATGCGATTTTCCGCGCTCATTTCGATGTCGCGGTCGCGGTCGCATCGGGGCGCGGCGCGGTGATGTCGCGCGCGCCGATCGCGCGTTCAAGCAAAACCGCAAGCTCGCTGAGTTCCGGATATCGTTGCGCGACCGAGATCACGTAATGCAGCACGAGTGGCAAATCCTTGAGGTACCCCGGCTTTCCATCGCGATACCACAGCCGGCAGAAAATGCCGAGCACCTTGATATGGCGCTGCAAACCGATCAGATCGAACCAGCGCCGGAATGTCGTCGCATCGGCGTGCGTGATGCCCGCATGCACGAGTCGCTGCCGGTAATTCTCGACCCAGACATCGATGCGCGCTTGCGGCCAGGCGATATAACAGTCGCGCAGCAGTGAAGCGAGATCGTAGGTGATCGGGCCGCACATCGCACCCTGGAAATCGATGATGCCGGGATTTTGCGCATCGGTAATCATCAGGTTGCGACTGTGGAAATCGCGATGCATGAACGCCTGCGGTTGCGCCTGCGCAGAATTGATCAATGTGCGAAACGCGAGCTCGATCACGTCCCATTCATCGCAGCTGATTGCATGGCCGAGATGGCGTTGCAGGAACCATTCCGGCATCAACTCCAGCTCCATCTCTAGCCATGCCTCGTCGAGCGCGGGCAATTGTTCGCAGGAAACTTTCGTCTGCATCGACAGCAATGCCGCCAGCGCATCGGCGTACAGCGCATCGACCGTTGTTTCGTCAAGTTCGTCGAGATACGGGCGTGTGCCGAGGTCGCCGATCAGCAAAAATCCCCGCTCCATATTCTGCGCAAAAACTTCCGGCGTATTCAGGCCGGCCTCGCGCAGGCGTGCGGCGACATCAAGCCAGACCGGCGTGTTGAGTTTCTCGGTGGCAGGCGGCGCATCCATCACGATGCGCGTCGGCGCTCCGGCCACGTGCAAGCGCAGGTAACGGCGAAAACTCGCATCGTCGGACGCGCGTTCGAGCTGATAATCGCTATGCCCCAATGTGGCCGCAAGCCATTCGCGCATCGTGTTTTCGCGGTCTGTCGACATGCTGTGTTTCGCGACGAGGGTTTTGCGTGCAGTCTACCAGCGCGCCGTGTCGTGGCCAGCTTTTCGATGTGATGAATCCGCCAGCAGCACGCGCTGCGTTGCGCCTCGCGACGCAAAATAGTACCATTTTGGTACATTATCGAGTAGCCAGCATGTTACGCGTCAGCAAACTCACCGATTACGCCACCGTGGTCATGGCCAGTCTGGCCGAAGATCCCGCCGCCGTGCATAGCGCGTATGCGCTGGCCGAGCGTGCGCGCCTGGAGTTGCCGACGGTCAGCAAGCTGCTCAAGCAACTCTCGCAAGCCGGCTTGGTGGATTCGTTTCGCGGCGTCAACGGCGGTTATCGCCTGGCGCGCGCACCCGAGCAGATCAGTCTCGCCGAAATCCTCGTCGCTATCGAAGGGCCGTTCGGCATGACCGAATGCAGTGCGCACAGCGGCACGTGTAATCGCGAATCACATTGCGGCGTGCGCGGCAACTGGCGCCGCATCAGCGACGTCATCGAAGCGGCGCTGAAAAACGTCACGCTCGCCGATATGCTTCAGCCATCTAAACGGCCAAAATCGCCGGCGCTGCACGTCGCGCTGGCCTGAGAATTCAAGACTATGGCAACCGAACTTACCGAAGTCGAAGCACTGGTCAGCAACCGTCGTTATGAGCACGGTTTTGTCAGTGACATCGCCACCGATATCGTGCCGCCGGGCCTCAGCGAAGACACCGTGCGTCTGATTTCGGCGAAAAAGAACGAACCCGAATGGCTCACCGAATGGCGCCTCAAGGCTTATCGTCACTGGCTGACGATGACACCGCCGGAGTGGGCCAAGCTCGACATCGCGCCGATCGATTTCCAGGCCATCAGTTATTTCGCCGCGCCGAAGGAAGGCCCGAAATCACTGGCCGATGTCGATCCGAAACTGCTCGAAGTCTACGACAAGCTCGGCGTGCCGCTGCACGAGCGTGCGCGTCTCGCGGGCGTTGCGGTCGATGCCGTGTTCGATTCGGTGTCGGTCGGCACGACGTTTCGCAAGGAGCTCGCCGAAGCCGGCGTCATTTTCAGTTCGTTTTCCGAAGCGGTGAAAGAGCATCCCGAACTGATCAAAAAATATCTAGGTAGCGTGGTGCCGCCGAGCGACAATTATTTCGCCGCGCTGAACTCAGCAGTGTTCTCCGACGGCAGCTTCGTCTTCATTCCGAAAGGCGTGCGCTGCCCGATGGAACTCAGCACGTATTTCCGCATCAACGCGCTCAATACCGGCCAGTTCGAGCGCACGCTCATCGTCGCCGAGGAAGGCAGCCAGGTGTCGTATCTCGAAGGCTGCACCGCGCCGATGCGCGATGAAAACCAGCTGCACGCGGCGGTGGTCGAGCTGGTCGCGCTGGATAATGCCAATATCAAATATTCGACCGTGCAGAACTGGTATCCGGGCGACGAGAACGGCGTCGGCGGTATCTTCAATTTCGTCACCAAACGCGGCGCGTGTCGCGGTTATCGCAGCAAGATTTCGTGGACGCAGGTCGAGACTGGCTCGGCCATCACATGGAAATATCCGAGCTGCGTATTGTTCGGCGAAGAGTCGGTCGGCGAGTTCTATTCGGTCGCGCTCACGCACCATCGCCAGCAGGCCGATACCGGCACCAAGATGATCCACATCGGCAAGAATTCGAAAAGCAAAATCATCTCGAAAGGCATATCCGCCGGGCACGGCCAGAACACCTATCGCGGCCTCGTGCGGGTGCAGCCGACCGCGAGCGGTGCGCGCAATTACACCCAGTGCGACAGTCTGTTAATCGGCAAGCACTGCGGTGCGCATACATTCCCGTACATCGAAGTAAAAAATCCTAGCGCCGTCGTCGAGCATGAAGCGACCGCGTCGAAGATTTCAGATGACCAATTGTTCTATTGCCGCTCGCGCGGCATCAGCAAAGAAGACGCGGTATCGCTGATCGTCGATGGCTTCTGCAAGGCGGTGTTCAAGGAACTGCCAATGGAGTTTGCGGTGGAAGCGAAAAAGCTGTTGGAAGTTTCGCTGGAAGGTGCGGTGGGATGAACCCGATGATCTTGTATGCAACGACTGCTCTGGCGAGCGCGGGACGAAAGTCGGCAACGTGTATGCACGTGCAGAAAATCTTGCTGGCAGGTTTATTGCTGCTGTCGCCGCTGGTCTGTGTCGCCCAGACGCAAGCGTCGCCATGGGAATGGTCGGAGAAAGCTGTTTTTCTGACCACGCACGATCCGATGGTAATACAGCTGGACGGTGATCGCGAGCTCGAAGTCATCTATGACGCGGTGCGTTACGAAGACGTGGAGAAGTGGCCGGAAGGAAAGTCCATGCAGCTGGCTTATTCGGCAAAAACCGGCGCTGTCCTGATCGACCCCGACAACGGAAAGTTTCTGCCGGTTATCACCGGACTCAAGCAACATCCGATCGATGCGATTATCACGCGCTGCACCGAGGCGCCGGAAACGAAGACCACACTGGATATTCGGAATTGTTACACCAGAGGTTACGCATTGTGGGACGCGGAGATGAATCTCTGGTACGGCAGATTGATGGCATCGAAGAGCCCCGATTTACTGGATGATGCTGGCAAGCACATGTTGCAGCAAGCACAGGTGCAATGGCTGTGTTTTCGCGATGCAGAGATAAAAGTCATTGTGGCGATCTATAGCCGTCGCGATGGCACCATATGGGGGCAAGTCGCCCAACAAAAGAAAATTGAACTTACCAAGCAGCAGGCGTTGCAGCTCGCGAGTTATTTCAAGATTTTCTGATCGGGCAACGCGCCAGTTGGCGTTTCCATGCACGCATCCATCGTCCGTAATCCCGGTCAATCCAGCCAGCACTCGCTACAAGAGCAAATAGACATGCTGAAAATCGAAAACCTCCACGTTCGCGTCGCGGGCAAGGAAATCCTCAAGGGTCTTTCGCTGAGCGTGAACGCGGGCGAAGTGCACGCGATCATGGGGCCGAATGGCGCCGGAAAATCCACGCTTGGCAATATCCTCGCGGGGCGCGAAGGTTATGAAGTGACGCAGGGTTCGGTCGAATATTTCGGCAAGGATCTGCTCGATCTCGAACCGGAAGATCGCGCCGCTGCCGGCGTGTTTCTCGCGTTCCAGTATCCGGTCGAAATTCCGGGCGTGAACAACACGTATTTCCTGCGCGCGGCCTTCAATGCGCAGCGCAAAAAGCGTGGCGAGGAAGAGCTTGACTCGATGCAGTTCCTCAAGCGCGTGCGCGAGAAACTCAAGGTGCTGCATCTCAAGGACGAATTGCTGCATCGTGCGGTCAACGAAGGATTTTCGGGCGGCGAGAAAAAGCGCAACGAGATTTTCCAGATGGCAGTGCTGGAGCCGAAACTCGCCGTGCTCGATGAAACCGATTCCGGCCTCGACATCGACGCGCTGAAGATGGTCGCCGACGGCGTGAACCAGCTGCGTTCGCCGGAGCGCGCGTTTATCGTGATCACGCATTACCAGCGTCTGCTGGATTACATCGTGCCGGATTTCGTGCACGTGCTGGCCGATGGCAAGATCGTGCAGAGCGGCGACAAGACGCTCGCACTGAAACTCGAAGAACAAGGTTACGCGTGGCTGCAGCAACGCAAGCTCGCGGACTCCGCGGTCGCGCCATGAGTGTTTTTTTGCAATCGTTGCTGGATGCGTTTGCGGATGGCGACGCCTTGCGGCCGGGCCATGGATTGCCGTGGCTGGACGTCGCGCGCCGCGAGAATCGGCAGGCGCTCGCGAGCAGTGGTTTGCCGACGACACATGACGAGTCGTGGAAATACACATCGCTGCGCACTCTCGATCAGCGTGCTTTTGCATCCAGCGATGCGCTGGCGACACAACATACGATTGATCCTGCAGAATTTGCATTGCCCGAAGCGGACGGTGCGCGTCTCGTTTTCGTCAACGGCGTGTTGCGCGCCGATCTTTCGCGGCTCGCCGATTTGCCGTCCGGTCTGGACGTGCAACCGCTCAGCGCCGTGTTGCAAGGCGATGCCGAGTCGTTGCGCGTTTTCCTCGCGCGCAATTTCAAGCATCCCGCCGAGAGTTTTGCGCGCCTGAATGCGGCCTTCGCTGCCGATGGCGCGATCGTGCGGGTTGCGCCTGGCGCGCAGATAACCACACCGTTGCATCTGGTATTTATCGGCGGCATTGCGAGCACGGATATCGCCTGGCATACGCGCAATATTTTCGACGTGGGCGAGGGCGCGCAGCTCAGCGTGATCGAGCATCATCTCGGTGTCGGCACGCACGCAAACCTCGGCAATGTCTTCGCGGAATATCGCCTGCGCGAAAACGCTGCGCTGAACCTGCTGCGCATCCAGAACGAAGGCGAGCGCGCCAGTCTGATCCAGCGCAGCGAGTTTTCGCTGGCGAAACATGCACGGTTGCACTTGAATAATCTCGACCTCGGTACGGCATTGATGCGTCACGATTTGCGTATCGAGCTGCTTGGCGATCGCGCGCATGCAGCGGTGCGCGGCGTGTTCGTGCTCGACCAGCGCCAGCACGTCGATAACCAGCTCAGCGTCGAGCATCGTGCATTGAACACGAGTTGCGATCTGTTCTGGCGCGGTGTCGCCGATGGTCGCGCGCGTGGCGTGTTCAACGGTGCCATCACGATACACGCCGGCGCCGACGGTGCCGATGCACGGCTCAGCAACAAGAATTTGCTGCTGTCGGCGCAGGCTGAAATCGATAGCAAACCCGTGCTCGAAATTTATGCCGACGAAGTACAGGCCAGTCACGGTGCTACCGTCGGCCAGCTCGATGAAAGCGCGCTGTTTTATCTGCGTTCGCGCGGCCTGCCATTGGCGCAGGCGCGAGTGTTGTTGATCCAGGCGTTTTGTGCGCAAGCGCTGGCGCATATTGAACCGGCCGGGCTGCGCGAACATGTCACGCAGTTGCTGCAGGCGCGCCTGCCGCAGGAGATGCCCGCATGAGTGCGAATGTGCGTTCCACACGTGCTGCCGATTTTGACGTGCAACGCTGCCGCGCCGATTTTCCAGCGTTGCAGCGGCACGTGCACGGCAAGCCGCTGGTGTATTTCGACAACGCCAACACCGCACAGAAGCCGCTGGCCGTGATCGAAGCGGTGGATGGTTATTATCGTCGCCACAACGCCAACGTTTCGCGCGCCGTGCATACGCTCGGCAGCGAAGCCACGGCATTGTACGAAGCGACGCGCGACAAGCTGCGCAGCTTCATCAATGCGCCGTCGCGCGACGAAGTGATTTTCACGCGCGGCGCCACCGAGTCGATCAACCTGGTGGCGTATTCGTGGGCGCTGCCGCGCCTGCAATCTGGCGATGAAATCCTGCTGACGCAGATGGAACACCACGCCAATATCGTGCCGTGGCAACTCGTGTGCGAGCGCACCGGCGCGAAGATCAAGGTCGTTCCGATCAGCCAGGAGGGCGAGCTGCTGCTCGATCAGCTCGATGCGTTGCTCACGCCGCGCGTGAAGCTGTTGTGTCTCACGCATGTGTCGAACGTGCTCGGCACGGTCAATCCGATCGCACGGATTTGCGCGATGGCGCGTGCGCGCGGCATTCCAGTGCTCGTCGACGGATCGCAGGCGGCACCGCATCTGCGCATCGACGTGCAGGCGCTCGGTTGCGATTTTTATGCGATCACCGGCCACAAGATGTTCGGCCCGACCGGCACCGGCATGCTCTGGGCGAAGCGTGCGATTCTCGATGCCATGCCGCCGTTCATGGGCGGCGGCGAGATGATCAAGCAGGTCAGTTTCGAGAAAACGGTCTTCAATGATCTGCCGTACAAATTCGAAGCCGGCACGCCGAATATCGCCGGCGTGATCGGACTTGGCGCGGCCATCGACTACATCAACGCGCTCGGTATCGAAACGATCCGTGCGATCGAGAGCGATCTGCTGGTCTATGCGACACAGCAGTTGAACACGATTCCCGGCATGCGCATTTTCGGTACGGCGCCGGGCAAGGCGGCGGTGATTTCGTTCCTGATCGAGGGTGTGCATGCGCACGATCTTGCGACGATACTCGATACCGATGGCGTGGCGGTGCGCTCGGGGCATCATTGCGCGCATCCGCTGATGCAGTTTTTCGGCGTGGCCGCGACCGCGCGCGCATCGCTCGCGTTCTACAACACGCGCGAAGAAGTCGATGTTTTTATCACTGCGCTGCTGCGTGCGCGCGCCATGCTGCTGTAGTCGCGCCCGTCGGTGCGAGGTCGGATAATTCCGGACCCGTGCAGTGAAACGCCGCCGTTGAATTTTCGCGCGGCATCGCGGATAAACTAGGCGCCATGTCCGTCGCCAATCTTTATCAACAAATCGTGCTCGATCACCATCGCACGCCGCGCCATCATGGCGTGCTGGCGCAAGCGACGCACAATGCCGACGGTCATAATCCGTTGTGCGGCGATCATATGCATATCGAGTTGTGCATTGCCGACGATGTGTTGCGCGATATCGCATTCAACGGCGAAGCCTGCGCCATCACCACGGCGACCGCATCGATGATGAGCGAGCGAGTGATTGGTCTGCGTCGCGAGCAAATCGAAACGCTATTGGCGAGTTTCGATGCATCGTTGCGCGCCACTCCCGATGCGAACGCTGCTGTCGATCTTGGCGAGCTTGAAGCGCTTAGCGAATTGCGTCGTTATCCGGCGCGGTTAAAATGCGCTCTATTGCCGTGGGCGACGTTGCTTGCAGCGTGGGATATACGAATATCCATTACCACCGAAACTGCGGAATCGCCATTACCGTGAACGACTTTTTGAGTTTTCGCAATGCCGCCGTTGCCGATGTCGATGCCATCGTCGCGCTGGTCGAATCCGCCTATCGCGGCGACAGTAGTCGTCAGGGCTGGACCACCGAAGCCAACATGCTCGACGGACAACGCACCGATGCCGCCGATGTCGCGCGTCTGATCGCGCACGAGCACAGCCGTGTGTTGCTGCTCACGCGCGGCAGCGGCGAGCTGCGGGCGTGTGCGCATATCGAGCGGCAAGGCGAGGCCTGTTATTTCGGCATGTTTTCAGTCAATCCGAACGAACAGGGCGGCGGCATCGGTCGCGCGATGCTGGCCGAAGGCGAACGCATCGCGCGCGACGAATGGCAGTGCCGCGAAATGCAGATGACCGTCATTTCCATCCGCGACGAACTCATCGCCTGGTACGAGCGCCGCGGTTATCGACGCACCGGCATCTACAAGCCATTTCCGTATGGCGATGCGCGCTTCGGTTTGCCCAAGCGTGATGACTTGCGTTTTGAATTACTCGGCAAAGTTCTGCTTTAGAACCCGATCCGGGTCCGTTCCCAGCACGTTATTTGACCAAAAAAAAGGGGCGTGTCGCCACGCCCCAAGATTCTGCTACGCAAGGTTCATAAAGAACCTTGCGTTGATGGTCGCAGTTAGTTCTGTTTGGCGGTCACTGGCACCACGTATACCGAGTGCGCCGCGTCATTGCTGTCAATGCACAGGAATCCGCTTGTGGTGGTGGTTGACGGTGGGAATTGCGCGCTATTCACCGTGACAGTTACGGCGCCGCTAGTCAGGCCAGCAAGCGTCAACGTTGACGGCGAGGTGGTCAGCCACGACGCACCGCACGCGGCAGTTTGCTCAATATGCATGGCCATGCCGGGGAAATCACCTCCCACGGTATTGTCGGTCCAGTTACCGGTAGCCCCTGTAAATATGAAACCAGGATCGATGTTCTGCGCGTTGTAGCCATTGGCAGCCGTCGATTCAAACCAGAGCCAACCGTTTGCGTTTGCTCCGGTACCAAACGTCGGAGTGGTCTTGTACACGACCATCCAGTATTTACCTGGAGCCAGATTGCTCGGTGCTGCCCCCGCAGTGACGAGATTGATCGCAATCGTGTTGCCGGTCAGCGTCAACCCTGCGGTGCTTCCAATCGTCGCCACGTAGTTCCAGACAAAGCTCGGAGCTACGGTCTCGGGATTGCCGTTTGGTACACCGGCATTGTCTGCATAGACCTCGAAATGAATCTTCTGGCCTGTCAGGGTCGAGAGCGCGCCGCCCGCCAGCACAAAGCCCGGGAACGAGAGTTTCGACAGGTTGCTGCCGGGGACTGTCACCACAAAATCATCTGCGGGGAAAGCGCCGTGGGCTTTGTCAGACCAGAAGTTGGAGTAGAACCCAAAATTCCCCTGGCTTGGCTGATCGATAACAACCGCTGCGCCGCTCGCGACATTGTCATTGGTGTTGGTCGCGTTCAACGTCGGACCACCGATATTGCTGACCGTGAGTGTCGCATTGGTTGTGGTGAAGCCCGTCGGAATACTGACGCTGAGTGGAGATGGCGCAGCCGAAATCGTGGGCGGCTGCAAACCGACCGCGATCGGCAAATGCAATGCCGTTAGGCTTGTGTCACTCGGCGTGAGGATCAACTCACCAAAGTGCGCACTGCCATCGGACGCGTAAGCTGTTGCGTCCACCGTGATATGAACGGATGCCGTATCGTGCGCAACCACCGGGATATTGCTCGGACTCACCGTTCCAGTCACGCCAGTCAGGGTTGCCGTCCATGTCACGGAATGATCCTGCGTGCTGTGAAACTTGCGCAAGAATGTGCACGCTGGATTGCTAGCCGTAGAGCTGGTCACCGTCACGCAGTTTCTGTTCTGCATGCTGGCGATATTCAGTGTCTTCGGATCGCCGCCCTTGGCAGGGTTTGCATTCATGAAATTCAGCCCGGTCTCGTTCAACACCAAGCCGGCTTTCGCTGCAACATCGTCCTGGATGCGGCCCGCGCCGCGATCATAGAAGTCACTCGGAGTGGAATGATCAGCCTTTGTCAGACCTGCCTCTTTGGCCGTCATCATCAACGCCGACTTGACCTCGAGTGGCGTCCAGTCTGGATGTAGACCGAGCAGCAACGCAGCGCTTCCAGTGGTGTGCGGTGTAGCCATGGAAGTACCGTCATCAAAACCCAGTGTGTTGGCACCACTTGGCGCCGCTGATGGATTGGCATTGTTGAACGCGGCAAGAATGCTTATTCCAGGCGCTTGCACATCCGGTTTGATCACATCGAATGTTGCCGGGCCGAGCAAGCTGAAGCTGGCCAGCGAGTCCGCAGTGACTGGCAAGCGTGTGTTCGCCGGATAGCTTACATTCGCTGCGGCACCAACGTTGGCATTCACGAAAGCTGCCAAGGCATTGCCTTGCACACTTGTGGTGGTGAATACGGGGATTGACTGCGCTGCGCCGGCGCTGATGTAATCGTTAGCGGAGTTGACAGCAATACTTGCGCAGCGCCTGCAGTCTTCGCAACAATTGCCAAACCGTTTGTTCCGCACGGGCCGCTGACAAAATGCATGATGAGCAATTTGCCGGTAGCGGATCCAGCTGGTAATGCCGCACAGTCATTGGCGGCAGCAAAGTTGGGGCTTACCGTCAGCGTGGTGGCGATGGCCGCACTAGGCTGCGCAGAATTAGGCGCCGTGTTCATGCCGATCGGTGCCGGTGCACCAGCACCAGAAGCCGTGAGGAAATATCCCAGCGGTCCGCCACTGTGATTCGCAGCCGCTACCGTAGTCACCCAAGGCTCGAAATGATTGGCGGTTCCGGGCAGCTGATTCGGTACGGAAGTGCTGGTATTGCCTGCGGCGGCGGCGATGAAAATGCCTGAATCCGCAGCGCTGAGGAAAGCCAGCGAGGTTGAGTCACTCCAGGGATTGGTGCCGCCGCTGATGGAGAAGTTCAGCGAGTCAACGACCGAATCCTGTATCGCTTGATCTACGGCCCCTGCGGTAGCCGAGGTAGGGCAGCCTGCCGCACTGCAGGCGTAATAGATAACCATATTGGCGTGAGGCGCTACACCGGAAATGCGTGCCGAGTAGGCACCAATTGTTCCATTGCGCGTATTCCCGGCAGCCGTGCTGGCGGTATGGCTACCGTGACCTTGGTAGTCCTCTGCAGAATAAAATGTTGCAGGAGCAGGCGGGATCGGTGCCGGGTACGGGTCGATAAAGTCGTAAGCGCCGATAACCTTGTCGTTACAGCCAGCGAACGGCACGGTGTACAAGGTCGAGGGTTGCTGCGCAGACGATGGATTGCACAAGCCGAGATAATTGCCTGAGCCCAGCGGATTGGTGAAAGCGAATCCTGAATCGTCCACGCCCGCAAACGAGGGGCTGTTGCTGTTGTAGCCGGTGTCGATATCCGCCACCACGATGCCTTCACCGCGATAACCTTGGGTAGTCTCAAAGCTGGTGGCAAACATGGTGTCCTGCCCCGCGTGTGCGCCCCACCATACGGATGCGGCACCGATAAAGCCGGGTCCGATATCCGTCATCAACTGCCGGTTTTCATCACGCTCTACGCCCGCCACGCTGCTCAGTTGTGCAACCTTCTTTGCTTCGTCACCGGTCAAAGTCACGACCGCTGCATTCAATGCGTAACGCATCTGATGTTCGGCAGCCACACTTCTGCCCAATGCCTTGCTCATGTCCGTCAGGTGCTGGCTCTGCTGGCTAGCCAAATAGTTGACGTAGGAATTGGCTTGGGCGCTTTGCGTGTCAGCGTGCGCACGGCGACCGGGTTCCACAGTTCGTGGAATACCAGCCAGCCCAGGAACACTTCCATCGTAAAGCGCGAGTGGCAGTTCTTGAAAACGGACGATGTACTTCGCGACCACGTTGTGATCGACAACCGTGGTGTCGGCGCCAATGCCGTGTCCGGATTCGTCGATAACGACGGAGGCTATGGCCGGATAATTGACTGAAAGACCAGTGGCGGCAACGAGGCCGGCTATAGCAAGCGCGAACGGCCGTAGCCGCAAATGACGTGACTTCATTAAGCTCTCCCAACTCATTTTTTAACAACATTAAAGAAAAACGATTCAGGCTGAAACTGAACCGTGAGATCTTCGATTCTCAACGTCCATTGTCGGATGACTGTCCTCGCCACATGCGATAACGCCGTTCGCACTGGGCTCCCGACTATAGCGCAACTGAAGGTATCGATGCTGTTAGTAGAATGCCAAGGCGTTTAATTAAACAGTATTAACATATGTTTGGTTTGTTATATTAATAAATATTAATCACGCGCTGTGCTTGGAAAACTTGCACTTTGCTCGCGCTTTACCTCAGTCGTCTGTACCCCGCACTCACGCGCAGCAACTGGTGGCTGCACATGACGGCGGCATTGGGGAACTTCGATCAATCGCGGTGCGTTCAGCGATTTTTTAGTGGTGGGCTTTCCAGAAGTATCGATACGATGCCAGGCTGGATGCCATTTGCATTACCGGTGTCGCGGAGGGGTTGCGCTCGTATCCACGGAGTATGTCGGTGCATCTTCGAGTTGATGCAGCAGCCGGATTGCAAGTAGGCGATTTCTCCCGCTCTCCGCATATAGCAGCCGACGTGCGATGCACGAAATGTTTGCTGCGAAATGCCCGACGAGATCGAGCGCGGCAGCGGCGATGCCGAGTAGGGGGCCGAAATCGTCATGCGACAATGCGGTTGGGGCGGGGCTGTGGCGCAATCTGGCCTTGAGTCGATTGCGCGAGGCTCTGGTTTTTCTCACAGCGTGTGGAAAAAACGATCCTTGCGCGGCAGATAATAGTTGTCATAGTTGAATGACATCACCACGCGCTCGGTTCTGCCGACGATTTCCGCGCGCGGTACAAACCCGATGAAGCGGCTGTCTTCGCTGTTGTCACGATTGTCGCCCAGCATCAAGTATTCGCCGGCGGGAACGGTGACCGGGCCGTAGTTGCTGTAGCGACTGACACCGCCCGGCGCGAGCTTGATCCGATGCGACACGCCGCCCGAAGTTTCTTGCGCCACGACGCCATCGGCCAGGTGCTCGATGTTCGAATATTGCGCCTCGACACCATTCACGATCAGCCGATTGTCGCGCAACGCTACCACGTCGCCGGGCAACCCGATCAGACGTTTGACAAGCTTGATGTCGAGCACGTGCGAATCGAAGATCACGATATCGCCGCGTTGCGGTTCGGCGAAGTCGTAGAGGCTGGTGTGCGTCAGCGGAATCTTGAGATCGTAGGCGAGTTTGTTGACGAGGATACGATCGCCCTCGACGATGGTGGGTTGCATCGAACCGGACGGCACCGTGTTCCAGTCGGCCAACGAGCTGCGGAACACGATCATGAGTACCAGGAACAAACCCATCCCGCGATAATTTTTCACGAAGTCCACAATCTCTTTTTTCACACGATCTCTCCCGAGTCAAAACAAATCACGCCGAAGCCACGCTGCCCACGAGCGAGGCGGCGGATATAGATGACCCTTGGCTTCGCGCTTGGTTCAAAGCCAATCGCCGCATGGATTTTCTCGCGGCGTTTTTCTGCGGGTTCATCGCGCTGGTTTGATCTCGACGAGCGCGTAAATGCTTGTGTTTATCGGCCAATACAACGCGCGCCAATTGACAACTTTTTAACGCATCAGTAGTATCAACTAGAATAAGAATCGTTATCATTTGCACTACTAAGCTGAGTCTGAGCATCCATTCAGATTGGCCGCAAAAGCAGTCGAATGATCACGGTCGAAGCAGAACGTCATTGCGCTCCGGGGCTGGATCCATGCATTTGAAATCAATTCACCGCACGCCCGTGTTGCGCGGCGCGCGCAATATCCTCGCGTTTTTTTTGCTGGCATCTGCAAGCATCACTCTGGCGCAGGCCGCAGCATCAACCACGCCGCCGGCAACACCAGCTGCGCTCGGCAAGGCGATTTTCTTCGACGCGTCGCTGTCGGCGTCGGGCAAGATGTCGTGCGCGACGTGCCACGATCCCGCCCACGCACATGCGCAGAGCAATGCGCTCGCCGTTCAATCGGGCGGCGAATTTCTCGATGTGCCGGGATTTCGCGCGGTGCCTTCGCTGCGTTATCTGAATCTCGGTATCGCATTCCATTTCGAGAGCGACGGAACACCCACCGGCGGTTTCAATCGCGATGGTCGCGCCAACAGTTTGCTGGAGCAGGCCGAGCGGCCGCTGCTGGCGCCGCACGAAATGGCCAACGGCACGCATGCCGAAACCGTGACGCGCCTGGCCAGTGCGAGCTACGCCGACGACTTTCGTCATGTATTCGGCGATAACGTGTTCGACGATATCGACGGCGCATTTTTCCGCATGCAGTTTGCGCTGGAAAAATACGAGATGAGCGATCCGGGCTTTCATCCGTTCGATTCCAAATACGATTATTTCCTGGCCGGAAAAGTGAAACTTTCGGCGCAGGAGTTGCGGGGATTTTCGCTGTTCAATCGGCCTGACAAGGGCAAATGTCTATCTGCCATCCGAGCACGCGCGGCAGTGACGGTTCCTCACCGGTGTTCACCGATTACA
>JANXUW010000038.1 GCA_025351985.1 Pseudolysobacter sp. | reverse complement strand
TGGCGCGCGCACGCAAGGTCGAGCGTTTCTTCTCGCAGCCGTTCTTCGTCGCCGAAGTGTTCACCGGTTCGCCGGGCAAATACGTGTCGCTGAAAGAAACCATCCGTGGTTTCAAGATGATCGTCGACGGCGAATGCGATGCCTTGCCGGAACAGGCGTTCTACATGGTCGGCGGCATCGACGAAGCCTTCGAGAACGCGAAGAAACTCGCTGCCAAGGTCTGATCGAAATCATCGCTGCGCGAGAAACCGCGCGGCGATATCAATCACAGAATCAGCGCACGCAATAAATCAGGAACTCGAACATGGCCACCATTCGTTGCGATATCGTCAGCGCTGAAAAAGAAATCTTCCACGGTGACGTGCAACTGGTCGTCGCCACGGGCGAGCTCGGCGAACTCGGCATCGCGCCGCGCCACGCGCCACTGATCACGCGGCTCAAGCCAGGCCAGGTGCGCGTAACGATGGAAGGCGGCGAAGAACAATCGTTTTACGTCTCCGGCGGCATTCTCGAAGTGCAGCCGCAAGTCGTTACCGTGCTTGCGGACACCGCGATCCGCGCCAAAGATCTCGACGAATCGGCCGCACGCAAAGCCAAGGAAGACGCCGAGCGTTTGCTCGCGAATCGTACCGATGCGATCGAAGTCGCCGAGGCGCAGGTCCAGCTCGCGCAGGCCATCGCACAATTGCAGGCGCTCGAGCGCCTGCGTCAGAATCTCAAGCACTGATCTGCCTTTCAATTCGCTCTGCAAACGCCGGCCTCGCGCCGGCGTTTGTATTTATCACTCCCGAAAAATTTGGCCGCATCGCCGCACAAGCATACAATCGCCGCTTGCCGACATCGGCCCTGATGGACTATCCGCATGAGCAACACCCAAGATTCTCACCTGCCGTTGAGCGATAGCGAACTCGACGAACTCGATAACCTGCTCGAAAAATACGCTGTGCCGCACAACGGCATGAGCTTGGAAATGCTCGATGGTTTTCTTACTGCGGTCGTGTCCGGCCCGCAGGACGTGGAAGCATCGGAATGGCTCAACTTCATCTGGCAGCTCGACGGCGAAGGCGCCGAACCCAAGTGGGAATCGCCACAACAACGCGAGCGTTTCATGGCGCTGGTCGCGCGTCATTCGAACGGCATCGTCCACGCGTTTGCTTCCGGCGATGAAGGATTCTCACCGTTGATGTTTGACTTCGAAGGCGAAGACGGCAGCAACGAAATTCACGCCCAGGAATGGTGCCTCGGTTACGCGCGCGGCATCGACTTGCGCGCTGACGAATGGGCGCCATTGCTTGATGATATCGATTTTTCCGACGATTACGCGGCCGTCGAAATCCTCGCATTCGGTCCCGGCGACGAGAAACTCGCGCATCTGCTGGAAAATCAGGAACAGCGCGACGAGCTGATCGAATCCGCCACCGATTTTGCGATCGACGCGCACGGCTGGTGGCAGGAACAACGCGCCGCAGAAATTGCGCCACGCAGCGACAGCCCCCGCCTGAACTGAGTCGCCGCTGAGCCATGATCGATTGCTCACGCCGGCGCTGCGTATGACCGCCCCGCTGCATGTTTTGATCCTCGCCGCCGGCGCCGGCAAGCGCATGCGCTCGGTCTTGCCGAAGGTGCTGATGCCGTTGGCCGGGCGATCGCTACTGGCGCATGTGCTGGCCACCGCGCGTCAGTTGAATCCGGCGGCGATACATGTGATTTATGGCCATCGCGGTGATCAGGTTCGCGCTGCATTCGCCGCTGAAACCGATCTGCAGTGGGTGCAGCAAGTCGAGCAAAACGGCACCGGCGATGCGGTGCGCAGCGCATTGCCCGGTGTTCCTGACAGCGCGCGCGTGCTCGTGCTTTACGGTGATGTGCCACTGCTGCGAGCGGCGACACTGGCGCCGTTGCTCAACGAAGCCGAATCGCTGGCCGTGCTCGCCGCGAACATGTCCGATCCGACCGGATACGGCCGCATCGTGCACAACGATGATGGCCGCGTCGCTGCGATCATCGAGGAAAAAGATGCGAATGCCGAACAGCGCGCAATCATGCTGATCAACACCGGCATCATCGCGGCGGATGCTGCGCGCCTGCGTGCGTGGACAGCGCAACTACGAAACGACAATGCGCAGCGCGAATATTTGCTGACCGACATTTTTGCCGCTGCCGCGAACGAGGCTAACGCCGCCGCTTGCCATGTTTGCATGGATGCGAATGAAGCGCTCGGCGCGAACGACGCGTGGCAACTCGCGAGCCTGGAACGTTTGTACCAATTGCGCGGCGCGCGTGAACTTTGCGAATCCGGCTTGCGCCTGGCCGACCCGGCACGCTTCGACCTGCGCGGCACGCTGCAGCCCGGACAGGATGTCGAGATCGATGTTGATGTCGTGCTCGAAGGCCACAACGAATTTGGCGATGGCGTGCGGATCGGGCCGTTCTGTCGAATCAGGAATTGTCGACTCGCGGCCGGCACCCTGGTGCGTGCGCATTGCGACCTCGAAGGCGTGATCACGCTCGGCGCCTGCAGCATCGGTCCTTACGCGCGCCTGCGCCCCGGCACCGAACTGGCCGAAGGGGCGCACATTGGCAATTTTGTAGAAGTAAAAAAATCCACAATTGGCAAAAAGTCGCAGGCCAATCACTTGAGTTATATCGGCGATGCCACGATCGGGGCGAACGTCAACATCGGTGCTGGAACCATCACCTGCAATTACGACGGCATCAACAAACACCAGACCGTGATCGAGGACGGCGCGTTCATAGGCTCGAACTCGGCACTGGTCGCACCCGTCACGATCGGTGCAGAAGCCACCGTCGGCGCCGGCTCCACCATCACGCGTGATGTCGCAGCGACCGAACTCGCCGTGGCGCGCTCAAGGCAAACGTCGTACACGGGCTGGCACCGCCCCAAAAAAACGATTTGACGTATCAGCATCGCAGCGAAATGAAGAAGAAATGCAATCGCTGCGATAAGCCTGCGGTACCGGTCTTATTCGTTACCGCGGCGGCGTTGCCACCACGCCGAAAGTCCAAGCAGGGTCATAAGCAAACCCAATCCCCAGGCTGACGCGGCCGGTATCTGCGCGGGAGGTGGCAGCAACAGTTTTTGCTGCGCTTCGAAAGCGCCAATATCAGCCGACGGACCGAATACCCGCGCAAATCCCGCTCCGCGCTGATCGTTCGCCAGGCCCTGCGCGTTTGTACCTGCATCCAGCGCCGGACTGCCCGCCATCAATGCATGCGTGCGTGTTGCTCCGCCGTTCGCGGCGAGCGGCAACAGATGTGCGGAGGTTCGCAATGTATCCAACGGCAGCGTCACCGGGGCTGCGATCGAGCCGATCAGATTGTTCGAGCCAGCCAGCGTGATGGGTGTGCTGGCGTAGATGTCGGCACCGGTTCCGCCGCCGACAGTGTTGCCGCTGATGATCGAACTGAGCGTAGTCAGACTTTTCTGGCCCGGATTCAAAAACACACCGCCACCGTCAAGCGCGGCATGATTTGCGGTGATCGTGTCGTTGTACAACACGAGGTCGGCAAATATGCGCAGGTGCAAACCGCCGCCGATTCCATTCTGCGCGCGATTGCCAGAAATCGTGCTGTTGCTGATTGTCAGCGATTGCTGAAAACTGGCGATGGCGCCCGCACGGCCGTAGGAGTAATTCGAATCGATGGTCGAGCCGGCGATCGTTCCGCCGTGCACGAGTACGATGGCGCCACCGATTTCGTATCCGCCATTGCCGGGTTTGAGATTCCGCTGCGCGCTATTGCCGCTGATGGTGCTGTTGGTCATATCCAGTGTGTAAAGGAACGCAGCGCCGCCAAACGCCGCGGTGAAATTGGTCGGATGAGTGCCAATCGCTACGCTGTCGGTGATCGTGCTGTTGGAGATTCCCAAACCATAAGCAAACACCGCACCGCCATAGCCGCCCTCGCCCTCGGCGCGGCAATGGCTGACGACCAAATCGGTGAACGCGAGATATGAACCGCTGGCGATACAACCACCCGCGCCGACATCGGTACCCGAGACGACTTTGCTGCCGTGGCTTACCGTCATTTCGCTCAGCGACAACGTGCCGTAACCGAAATGCGCAAATACTCGATCCTGATCGTTGCCATCGATCGTCAGATAATTCGCTCCCGGGCCAACGATCGTCAGGTCATCGACGTTGATCGGAATCTGGCCTTGGGTCAGCGTAATCGTGCTACAGGTGAGTGCACTCAGGTCAATGGTGTCGCCGCTCAATGCAGCCGCAACGACCGAACGCAGGCTGCCGACGCTGCCATCATCGGCACAATTCGTTGCGACTTTCATGATCGGCGCATGCACCGGAGATGCGACCCGCAGCATAGCCATGCGCAGGCGTTCCTGATGCAGCTTCGAGGTTTGCGGCTGCCACAACGAAGTATCGCTCGCGCCCCATTCGACAGCGCCCGAATTTGCTTGTCCAGACGAGGCATAGGCACCACCGATAGCGCTGTTCAATACCAATGCGATGCAGATCACTAGCGGTTTCGGAAAGGTATTGGCAGGCATCGTGAAGGGCTGTTGTTTCATGTCGTATTCCTCAAATCGTCCGACAACTTTAACAGGCCAGGAATCTCGTGTAGCGCGGATATCGGTAAACCTCAGCACATCTTGAGCCGCAAAAGATAAACTTCGCGTCTACATTCTGTTTTTTCAACGCGTTGCTGCCTGGATCTTGACCATGTGTGGAATTGTTGCCGCCGCTGCGCGACGTGATGTCGTCCCGACCCTGATCGCCGGATTGAAGGCGCTCGAATATCGCGGCTACGACTCCGCCGGCATCGCGTTGCTTACCGATACCGGTCTCACGCGCGTGCGCACCAAAGGCAAGGTCCGCGATCTCGAAGCGTTGTATGCCACGCAGCCTGTGCACGGCCACACCGGGATCGCGCACACGCGCTGGGCCACGCACGGCGCACCGGTGACGATGAATGCGCATCCGATGGCATCGCGCGATACGGTTGCCGTGGTGCACAACGGCATCATCGAAAATCACGACGAGTTGCGCGGCGAGTTGCGCGCGCTCGGATTTGTCTTCACCAGCGAAACCGATACCGAAGTCATTGCGCATCTGGTCGAGCATCATCACAGTCAGGGCCTGAGTCTGCTCGAATCGGTGCAGCGCACGATCGCGCGGCTGCATGGCGCGTATGCCATTGCAGTGATGTCGTTGCGTGAACCGGGCCGCGTGATCGGCGCACGCCGTGGCAGCCCGATGGTGGTCGGCCTGAGCGACAACGAACAATTCATCGCCTCGGATATCCATGCGCTGTTGCCGGTGACGCGACGTTTCATTTATCTCGACGAAGGCGATGTCGCCGAGGTCAACATCGATCACGTGCGCGTGTTCGATGCCAATGGCACGCCGGTCGAGCGCACCGTCAAGCAGGCGCATTTTTCCGCTGATGCGGTCGAGCGCGGCGAATATCGTCATTACATGCTCAAGGAAATCCACGAGCAGCCGCAGGCGATTGCCGACACGCTCGAAGGGCGTCTCAGCGGCGGGCATATCCTGACCGAAATCTTCGGCGTCGGCGCGCGCGAATTGTTGACGCAAACACGTGCGGTGCAGATCGTCGCGTGTGGTTCGAGTTACCACGCCGCACTGATCGCACGCTATTGGATCGAAGCGTTCGCAGGCTTGCCGTGCATCGTCGAGATCGCCTCGGAATATCGCTACCGACAAAGTGTGGTGATGCCGGATAGTCTATTGGTCACGGTGTCGCAATCCGGCGAAACCGCCGATACGCTGGCCGCACTGAAGCTCGCCAAAACGCGCGGTTATCTCAGCGAACTGGCGATCTGCAACGTGCCGGAATCCTCGATCGTACGCGAATCGAAACTCAGCCTGATGACCCGCGCCGGTCCGGAAATAGGCGTTGCCTCGACCAAAGCGTTCACCACACAACTCGTTGCACTCGCGCTGCTTGCGTTGGAACTGGGGCGTCATCACGGCCTCGAAAACGCGCGTTACGAAGCACTGGTCAAGCAATTGGAAACGCTGCCCGGCGCATTGCGCGGCGTGCTCACGTTGGACGGCGCAATCAAGCAGATGGCGCAACATTTCGTGAGCAAACAACATGCACTTTTTCTCGGCCGCGGCACGCAATTTCCGATCGCGATGGAAGGCGCCCTCAAGCTCAAGGAAATCTCGTATATCCACGCCGAAGCGTATCCCGCTGGCGAACTCAAGCACGGCCCGCTCGCGCTGGTCGACGAAGACATGCCGGTGATCGCAGTCGCGCCGAACGATCACCTACTGGAAAAACTCAAGTCGAACATCGAGGAAGTCCGCGCGCGCGGTGCCGAGCTTTACGTGCTTGCCGACGAGGACGTGGCCCACGGCATGACGCGCGACCGCGATCACCTGATCACCGTGCCACGCTGTGGCGAACTGATCGCACCGATCGTATTCACGGTGCCGCTGCAACTGCTCGCTTATCACGTCGCCGTACTGCGCGGCACCGACGTCGATCAGCCACGCAATCTCGCAAAAAGTGTGACCGTGGAATAAGCGCGGTTTACGGACGTTTCTCCAATACCGCACGCTCGGCATCCAGTTGCGTTTCGCGCCTCACGTAGCGATACGCGCGGGCACCCATGTGTACGATCGCCAGCGTTCGGCGCTCGCTTAAGCCTTCGCCCACCGTATACCGCACCAACTCACGCCGGGCGGTGCGCGCGTCACTTTTTTCGCAGTGCTTCCTTGATGACCTCGTTCTCAAGCACATGCTCGGCCAGCAGCTTCTTCAGCCCCCATTCTCGGTCTCCAGCTCTTTCAGGCGCTTGGCATCTGGCACGCTCATCCGGCGAACTTGCTACGCCACAGGTAGTACGAGGCCTCACTGAAGCCCTGCCGACGGCACAACTTTTTCACCGGCATGCCGGTTTCGGCCTCACGCAGGAAGCCGATGATCTGTTCTTCGGTAAATCGTTTTTTCACGTCCAACCTCCTTCGGTTGAGGAGTTGGACTTCAAACCGTGCGCTACTTAAACTCGGGGGGCGCCGTTCTCGACGACATGGATGAACGCCCGAATATCGCCGAAATCGTAATCCATGTCGCTTGCTGCCATTGCCGATCGAACGATCATCGGCATTTCGTTTCGCAAGCGCAATTATCTGCGTTCGTCCACGGCGAACGCGGCGTTCGGTTTTGTCTGGCTAGTGGCTCCCATCCGCGAAGCCTAGAGTGCAACCCTGGATTCCACGGAGACACATCATGCACACCATCAGACGTTCGCAAGATCGCGGCCATGCCGACTTCGGCTGGCTGAAAAGCCGCCACACGTTTTCGTTCGGCGACTATTTCGACAACCAGCATATGGGCTTCGGTCCGCTGCGCGTGATCAACGAAGATCGCGTCGCGCCGGGCGCCGGATTCGGCAAACACTCTCATCGCGACATGGAAATTCTGTCGTGGGTGCTCGACGGCACGCTCGAACACAAGGACAGCCTCGGCACCGGCGCGTTGATTCGTCCTGGCGAGTTGCAGCGCATGACCGCAGGCAGCGGCGTGACACATTCGGAGTTCAACGCATCGGCTACCGATGCCGTGCATTTTCTGCAGATATGGGTGATGCCGGATCGCCAGGGTTTGGCGCCGGGTTATGAGCAACGCACGTTTGCGCCAGAGGATTTGCACAACCAGTGGCATCTGATCGCCTCCGGCGCACCGCGCGATGGCGCATTGAAGATTCATCAGGATGTGGACTTGTACGCGACACGTTTGAGTGCAACGCAATCCCTC
Source organism: Pseudolysobacter sp. (assembly GCA_025351985.1). Taxonomy (GTDB): domain Bacteria; phylum Pseudomonadota; class Gammaproteobacteria; order Xanthomonadales; family Rhodanobacteraceae; genus Pseudolysobacter. Next base: position 1,472 of record JANXUW010000038.1, on the reverse strand, counting down.
GAATTCGAACCCGCAGCGAACCGTCGGGTCTGGCTGCAGGTCGCGCGCGGTGCGATCGAAACCGACGGTGAAACCCTGCTTGCCGGCGATGCGATCGCATGGAACAACGGCGACGCGATCACTGTGCGCGCCAACGAGGATGCCGAAATCCTGTTGTTCGACATGACCCCGTAGAATCTGCAGCAGCATTCATGCATCGGTAGCCACGAACAATCCATCCTGATATCGAGAAGCACATCATGCGTATTCGCCACGAACCGAAAATTTCGCGCCGCATAACTTTCGCGCTTGCCATCATGGTGCTGCTGTTTTTCCCGCTCGCATCGGCATTCGCCAAGGACGCGCCGCGCGCCAGCGCAGGCGTCGCGGTCGGTGCGCAATACGACACCACGCATGTCTATGTCGCCGCGGCCGATCTCGACAAATTCGTCGCGAGTTTCGTCGCCACGTTCGGCGGCAAACCGTCGCCGCGCATCACCGCCAACGTGTTGCCGGTGCCGAGCAGCGCGCACGCGCAATACGTGTGGACGCCGGTCGGCACGCTGTCGACGTTTGCCTTCACCACGCCGGTGCCATATCCGTTCGGCCAGGAGCGCAACGGTTATCTCGTCAGCGACATGGATCAGGCGTTGCGCGCTGCGCGCGAAGCGGGTGCCGATATCATTGTCGACAAATTTCGCGATCCGATTGGCCTCGACGCGGTGATCCAGTGGCCCGGCGGCGTGAAGATGCAACTGTACTGGCACGACAAGGCGCCGGCCTACGATACGCTCGAAAGCATCCCCGACAATCGCGTGTATGTCTCGCCCGATAGCGCCGACGTATTCGCCCACGACTTCGTGCGCTTTTCGCACGGCAAGATCGTCGCGGACGACAAGCAGGCCGATGCCGGCGAGATCGGCCGGCCCGGAGAAAAGTATCGACGCCTGCGCATCGAGTCCGCCTTCGGCAAGATGCAGATCATCGTCAGCGATGGCCACCTGCCGTATCCGTTCGGCCACGACATCACGGGATATCAGGTAAAGAATCTCGCCGACACCTTGCGCAAGGCCCAGGCCGCGGGGGCGAAGATTCTATCGCCGCGATTCGACGGCGACGATCGCAGCTCGGCGATCATCGAATTTCCGGGCGGCTACATCGCGGAACTGCATGCGCTGAAAGTGGGGCACTAGGCATTCAGAGTATGACCGCTGCGCGGTAACGTCGACGAAAAATTGCAACGCCGCACCAGCAGGACTGCAGTTCAGTTGTTGCGCGCTTCGTGATCGCAAAAGTGGCTACACGACCTTTGCCACGCGAGTTAGACCATAGCAAAAGATAGCTACTAGCCACTAGGTAGTGTCGTCACAAGATTTCCACCCACAGCATCAAACATCGGATTTGCACGGCGGCCAAGAACGATGCCGAGCGCTTCGCGTAACGCGTCGCGATCCCGCGCCAACGTTTGAGGTGTAGAAACGCATTCTCTACCA
>JANXUW010000030.1 GCA_025351985.1 Pseudolysobacter sp. | reverse complement strand
TACGTCGATACGATGTATTTGTCGTTCGAGATGGGTGGCAGGCCGGCGTGCTGGAACATCCAGTACGGCGGGAACATCAGTAAACGGCCCGCTCTGGCTTGTACCTTGATTCCGGCGTTTTGAAATTCCGTCTCGCCACCTTCGGTGACATCGTTCAGATACCAGAGAAAAACCAGGTAACGATCGCAGCGATCATCGAGTGCGTCGAAATGCGGCTCGAACTGTTCATCCGCACCGGCGCGGTAACGCTTGATGCGCAGAGCTTCGATGTTCGGACGTATCGGTACCGGTATGGTCAATCCCAGATTGTGATTGTAACGCGCGAGATATTCGTCGATCTGCTGGTAGAAAAAACCCTTGAATCCCGCGTCGGCCAGCGGCGAGATATCGAGTTCGGTCCATGCGCTGCCATCCAGACCGGGCTTGTGGCCGCGGCCATTCGCGATATGCAGGCGACTCAGTTCGTTGAAGGAACGAATCATTTCGGCGCAAAACTCGGGTGTGAGTGCCGCGTCGAAAGTTTGTATGCACTTTTCGAGCGACAGTGCCGTGGTCGCGATTACGGGTTCAGTCCGCATATCCCCAACGGTCGACGATGGGTTTGAGGATCGGCAGAATCGGTTCCAGATGCGTTCGATATCGGCGCCACCGGTCAACGCCCTTGTTGTTCAGCGGCTGTGTCACTTGCGCGTAACTTGGTGTCGCGATATAGCCCTTCTTGCGCGCGTGTTCATGGAACGCGCGCATCGGGTCGATGTCCGTAATGCCGATGAACTCTGCGATCGCGTGCGCCTTGCCATCAAAATCGGCGAGCAGATCTTCGTGCCGCAGCTCCAGCACATTGGGTGTGAGCGTGGCAGTGTTCTGGATCCAGCCATGCATCGCATTGACATAACCGCGCGCCAGTCGCTCGAGAGTCGAGCAGAGAATCATGTACGCCGGGGCGCCGAAGCTTTGCATGTAGCAGCTCAAAACGACATCGCAAGGATGCCGCTGCGCAAAAATAATGCGGGCATTCGGAAAAAGACGATAGATCATCGGCAGACGCAACATGTTCGGCGGATTTTTGTCCACCAGACGCTCGCCAGATTCAAGCTTCACGGTCTTGCCTACGAGTGACCAGTACAGTTCGCGCAACTCATCGCACTGCAAAGAGCTGAGTCGCTGCAAATCGTCCGGGTAGCTCAACCCGAATTGCTCCATTCGCTGGGTCACTTGTTGCAGGAAGGGCTGCTCGTCCATGGCGCGAAGGCCGGGTGTTGCATCGAGCATCTGTTCCAGCAAGGTTGTGCCGGAACGAGGAAAACCCATGATGAATATGGGGGATTGCTGCGCCGTCGGGGCTGGCATCTCGGGCCATTGCCGGTAACTTTCGCTGCTGATGGGTTCCATACCGATCGTTAGCGGCTGGACGTCCGGCGCCAATAGTTCCGGTGCCAATAAAGAGGCTTTTTCCATCTGCTTGGCGTGGGCTTGACGCAATGCTTGCATTGCGCCGTCGCTGTCTCCCAGCTTGTCGCAGGTATTGGCCTGTGCAAAGAAATAGTCACTGCTCAGCTGCGCCGCTGGCGGTAGTTGCGACAGCAGAGTGCGGACCTTGTCAAAATCGTTTGCGCGTGCAGCGAGCAGCGTATGCGCGTTGACGATTTCACTGCGCAAATCAACGTCGCTGACAGTTTCAGCGATAGGAAGCAATGGCAACAATGCCGCGGCTTCTTCGATACGATTCAAGCGTTCGTACAGCATGATCAGGCGCACCTGCACCTGTGCTTTTTCAGAAGTCGTCTGCAACGCGCGAAGCAACACGCTTTCCGCCTCTGCGGTGCGACTGATACTGGTAAAAACCGAGGCCAAAACCAATTGCTGTTGCAGGGTAAGCTGCGTCCATTGCTGCCATGCCTGTATCAAACGTGCGGCAGATTCCATATCCGTGCATTCGGCACACGCCCTCGCCCCGTAAATATGCGCGATCACGAGCGTTGGATCGATTTCGCAGGCACGCAGAAAATAGGTTCGGGCGGCAGCGTAGTCATTTTGCGCCTGCCACAAAAATCCAAGATTCACCAATAAGTCGGTACTTTTGGGATCAAGTGCGAGTCCCGTGCGATAAGCATTGTCGGCGTTTTCGGCTTGTCCTTCCTCACGCAGGATCGTGCCGAGATTGTTCCAGTGCAGTGCCGAGTCCGGAAACAAGTGGGTGAGCTCGCGAAAAACATCCGCTGCTTCGGGCAGGCGATCTTGAACTTGCAAACTCATGCCGAGCAACGTCAGTACGGTTTCATCTCCGCGTGCATTACCTAGATATTCCAGTGCCAGCCGTTCCGCAATTTGCGGCTGATTCTGCATGATGGCTTGGGAGATTTCGTCGATGGTGGGCAGAGAAGTCCGCATGATTGTTTATTTCGTTAGTGAATTAGGTGCGGATTGGGCGCGAATGTCGGCTTTGGACTTAGTCTGGCCGAAATATGGCCCGCTCTGGTGGGCTGAAGTTGCGCCTGCAGAGATTTCAGAATATTTCGCGAGCAGGATATTACCCTTACGCGGAGTTCCAGAGCAAATCAACAAACTCTGCTACGTCTTTGATGCGTGTTCGAAAACAAATATTTGAAACAAAAAAAAGCCGCGTGGCAAATGCCACGCGGCTTGTTATCACACAACCAATCGATTTTAGAACTTGACCGACAGACGTGCCCAGTAGAAGCGACCGACCGTGTCGAACGTGTTCACGTCAACGTTGCCGTTGAGCGAGTTGTTGTTGTAGACCTGCGCCGGCTGCTTGTTGCCGACGTTGTCGATACCCAGATCGACGCGCGTGTTGATCGGCTCGATGTTGTAGCCGACTTGCACGTTGTTGTACACCGATGCGCCGTACTTCAGCTCGACTGCCGGAACATACTTGTCGGCCGAGATGTTGTACGCCGGATTGGCGTAACCGACGTTGTATCGACCGACATACTTCGAAGTGATCGACGCATCGAACGCGCCCATGCGCCAGCTCAGGTTGGCCAGTGCTTTCCAACGCGAGAAGTTCGCGTAGGTGATTGCCGACGCACCGGTGGAGTAGTGGCCTGCAAACTGCTGTACTAACCCGCCGGTACCCGGTGCGGTATCGTCCGAGAAGTTCTTCAGATACGTGGTCTGGAAACTCGCCGTGAAGTTACCAAATGCCGTTTCCGGGAGGCGATAGGTCGCGGCAAGATCCACACCCGAGGTATCGAGGCGACCGATGTTGCCGGTTGGCTCGGCGATCGAGGCGATCTGACCGGTGCCCGGATCACGCGTGATGAAGTTGCAGTAAGAGTTCGGAGTCGTGCCACCGAGGTAGCACAGGTTGACCGAGTTCGCCGCACTGATCTGGTTGATGTTGTTGTTCAGATACACGCGCCACAGATCGGTGCTGACCGACAGGCCCGGCAACCAATGTGGATCGTAGACCACGCCGAAATCGAACGACTTGCCGAATTCCGGCTTCAGATCCACACAGCGAGCTGTGCGCCGGAAGTGACACCGGCAAACTGGCCGTTACCACCCTTCGGATAATGGAACCGCATTACACCATCGGGATCCTTGGTCAGCTGCGCTGCGCCGATGCCTTTACAGACGGCGGAGTGCGAGGCGAGGCCACCTGCATCAAGACCATCGCAGGGATCGATCAACTGTGGTGCATCCGAGCCATACGCGGCAAAGATATTGCTGACGGTCGGCGCGCGGAACACCTTCGAAACCGTACCACGCAACAGCAGGTCTTCGATCGGACGATATTCGATCGCGGCCTTCCAGTTGTTGGTGCTGCCGAAGTTGCTGTACTTCGAATAACGGTCACCCAGAGTCAGGTTCAACGCACTGGCGAACGGCACATCCTTGAGGATCGGGATCAGCACTTCACCGTAGACTTCCTTGACGTTGTAACCACCCTGCAGGTTCGATACGCAACCCGAACCGATATCGCAGTTACCCGCGGCATCCGCCACTTCGATCGAGTCGGCCTGCGTGTTGGTATATTCCTTGCGATACGAACCACCCACGGCGAGCGCGACAGCACCGGCCGGCAAGTTGAACAGCGTACCGTTCGAGGACACGTTGACCGACTTTTCGCTGGTAAGGAAATTGGTGAACGGATTGGCTCCAACGCTTTTGAGTGCCGCAATTGTGTTGGGATCGAAGATATTCAAGAAGTTGAACGGATTGCAACCCGCGATCGGACCGGTGCCGCCCTTGGCAGGATCGGTACCGCAGACGATCTTCGGAGCGGCGGCGGTGCCCGCGTTGTACGACGGGCCGGCACCGGCATTGAGCTTCTTGACATTCAGGTAACCGCTGGTAAGGGTCAGATCCTGAGTGTGGCCGAAGTCGAAGTTGGCATCCCACACCCAGCTCGAATCACCGAACGTACCGCGCAGGCCGGCAATGGCCTGATCGCTGGTGGTGGAGTTATGGGTTTCGCGATTGCCGAGCGAGGTCAGACGGGCACGGAAACGCGTTCCGGCGCCGGTCAGGTCGGCACCGAACGGGTTGTAGTAGCTATCCTTCGAGATCGTGAACGGCGCAGCGCGCGTATCGGCCGGATACGGCGCGAGGGCGGAGTTGGCGACGGTCTTGTTGTGGTAGACCTCGAGATAGGTTTCGACGTTGTCGGTGAGTTTGTAGTTGCCGATCACAAACGCGCTGGTGCGCTCCTGCTTGATCAGCAACACGTTGCCGACCGCCTGGAAGTTGAAGCCGTCTGCGGCGGTGTAGCAGCGATAGTCGCTCAGCGAGGTACCGACGGCACCCTGCTTGCGAGTTACGCTCTTGCAGTTAGTGCCGTCAGCGTTCTTGAAAGTACCTACCAAATTGGCGGGCAGGCCGATAAAGCCGTTCGGGTTGGCGCTGGAGCCGCCGGCCACAAAGGGTTTGCCATACTGGTAATACACCGCATGATCGGAGAACTTGCGGTTACCGGCAGGAACGGGTTCGCTCTTGTTGTAGTCGACGCCGGCCATGATGCTGCCTTTGTCGCTGGTCTGGCCGAAGCTGAAGTGATAACCCTTGCGCTCGCCGTCGTCGTGATCGGAGATACCGTAGTCGGTGCTGAAATCCGCACCCTGGTAGTTCTTGCGCAGGATGAAGTTGAC
>JANXUW010000021.1 GCA_025351985.1 Pseudolysobacter sp. | reverse complement strand
TAGTCCGGCGAGTTGGCACTGTCAAGAAAAAAGCAGGGGTTTTCAGCATCTGCGTATTGCCATGCCAGACAATGTGAAAACAATGATGGCGCAGACAAAGTGCCCACCCTCGTTGTCAGGAAGCGGAATCCTTGGCGTGAGGACTTCCATTCGCGATTGAACGAAAAGGTCGAGTGATCCCAGACCCCATCGTCGAAGTTCAAACCAGCGGAACAGTTAGGTTGTAGTTCACTGCTCCATCAATAGCCGTTCGCTGCGCACGCTGTAGACGACTTGCAACAGCGATAGGGCACACCGTCGTCCCATTGGAATCTACTTCGCAGAGCGGTATTCCCGTTAAGGACCAGGCTTATCGGGCTCATAGGTCAAATTTCTCCCAGCGACGACACGAAAATACATACACAACGCATTGTAATTGCATTACCATCAAAGTCGTTCAAGATGTGAGCGAAATGAAATCTATGACTACCGAAGATCGCACCGCGAGACTGACCATCCTCGTCGACCCGCGCAAAAAAGCTGTGTTTGAACGCTTGTGCTCGGCCGAGGACAGCACGCCGTCGCAAGTCTTGCGCCAACTCATTCGCGAATACATCGAGCGCAAGCTTGGACGTCCTTGGCACGCGGAGGAATATGCGGTTGACGGTCAGGCCGGGGCAATCGTGAGCCCGGATGTCGACGCAAATCGCGCTACTGAAGGGGATTAAGAGAAAACTGGGGGCGGTTTTGTTGCCGCAACGCGCTTGGATAGCCAAAGAGCAAGTTTGTGAACATCACCGAGTTGGAAAAAGCATCTGCAGCTACGCAGGCGAGTCTGCCCCTGGAGGCTGTACGCACGGCGTGTACCTCGCGTCTCAGCGCCCTGTGCTCGTTGTCCATTGCGGTGGTATTCGCCAGCATCTCGACGGTGGATGGCCGCGCGTTCGCGCATGTGACACACGAAAATACCATTGTGGGTTCACGCATATCGGCATTAACCAGTTCGCTCTTGGCGCTTTGCCATTCCCTCTCAAAAGAAGGCCTTTTGGGGCAGTGCGAATACGGTTCCATCTCATCGAATGGGGGATCAATCGTGCTTGTCCGAGTGCCCACCGCACATCGAATGTTCACTCTATCGATAGGCGCGGATAGCACCGAGAACATCGCCACGGTTTTACGCAACACGCTGGATCTGGCTCATTCCCTTCGCGAAATACTGGATCGGACCAGACTCATGCATTCCGCAGAATAACCCGGCCTCCGCCGGTGCCCCGCTGGTGGGGACCACGCCAGCAAAAGCTCCAACTAAAGGAACGTTTCATGGCAAAGATATCTCTGGAATCGCTTCGCAGTATTGACGGTTATATCGCTAGTGCGCTGGTGGATGCAGAAAGCGGCATGCTGTTAGCCGGTGACGGCACCGCTATCGCGCTCGAACTCGCCGCCGCAGGCAACACCGAAGTCCTTCGCGCGAAACGCAAAGTGGCCAATGCACTCAAGCTCAACGATAGCATCGAAGATATTCTGATTAGCTTGACGAAGCAGTACCACGTGCTGCGCCCACTGGAATCCAACCAAAAGCTGTTCCTTTACCTGGTACTGGAACGCGGCAAGGCCAACCTTGCCATGGCTCGACACGAGCTACGCTCATTCGAGAAGTCTGTCGATATCGCCTAAGCGATAAATCCTGCTGCCGCGTTAGCTCGGGGCTGTCCGCACCCTGAGCTGACGACGGATTGTCTTGGTTCCTCACCCCTGCCCTCGTGCAGCATGCCGATACGCCTTATGCGCATTGATCTGACCCACGCGGGACTGACCGAGCAAATGCTTCATCGTCTCAAACTGGCAGCACAATTACTCGCCAACCGTCCCGACATTGCAGAGCATTGTGATAACTGGTTACATGCCATTCGGGAAATCGGTCCGACGATGGCGATTTGCATCGGCATAACGCAGATGGATTTAGCGCCGAGTCTGAGCATCAATGCTGTGCGCTCGAGGATGCGGCAGTGCGGTTCGACGATACCTTTTTTCACATTGGATCTCCGAGGCAGGAGCCAAACGCCTCATCTGATTCGCACGATGTTGATATCTCTGCAATGATCGGAAACGCGCACGAAATTACGACGGCATTCGCCGCAAGCGGAATGGCTCTATCAAGAGTGCTATCCGATATGCTCGATGAGCAGTTTAAGCACCATACCGTTCGGCGCGGTTGCGGATTCACTCAAGCAACTCGGTTTCTCTCCACCTACGTCAACCAATTGCGCGATCCTCTTGTACCGGCGGATCTGAACATCTTCGCGAACTGGTCACAGCGCGAGACGGAGGCCATCGCACGACTGGCGCATTCTGGCGGGTGGACACACGGTTGGCGCGCGCTCGACGAGGCGCCGAGTAGCCTGATCGAAACGCTGCCATCCTCAGCGACATTGGAAAGGCTGCGACAGCTACCTGGTCAAATACGCGCCGTGCAGGCGCAATTGGCACATGTCGAAAGTCGATTGTTCGTTCAATTGCTTGAATACATCATCACCGGCCTCGGGCCGCAGGCACCGGATGTACCTGGCATGCCGGTCAAGCCAGAGATCGGAAGCTGCTCGCAGGCCGAGGAATTCTTTCTCGAAATAGCTCACCGTCGAATTCGACGTAACGGCGGCGTCAATATCATCGTCGGGCCATTCGGCAAACCGTTGCTGGTTGAAAAGATTAACCTCGGGGAATCACACTCGGCGATCGTGGTGTCTCCGATCCGCATTCACGGTGTCTTGATACCTGTGGGGAGCCTCTGTGCGCTGCGCTATAGGGATGACGTCGCAGGCATTCCTACATGCCACGGTCATGCGCTTCCCTTGTCCATCATCGAGCAAGCGAGATTCCTTCGCCTCACCACACTCGCGGTTTCTCCCGAAGCGCGTCAGCGAGCCTTTTCAGTACAGGTCGACGAGCAGATCCGTTCCGACTTTTTCTCTCCGCTGCTGACAACCATCGAGCATTTGCAGGCATTCGCCCGCGACGAATTGGCGGAGCAGACGTGACGCAGCTTCGGGTGTATTTCGACACGCCTTATGCTCCAAAAAGCGTAGTCAGTCTTAGCCGACTAGCGATCGCCGCCAGCTCGATCAAACGCCACAATCTCGCAAAACTGCATAAGCCCGCCGCTTTCGATGTGAGTCTGCTCGATGGACTGCACGATGCAATTTACATAGACGCGTTCCTCCATGGCAAGGAACCGCTGGCATCGAGTCAGGGGTTAGCGTGGAGTCCGGCGATAAGAGAAGCGACACTGGCCATGCTTGCCGGTCAACTTGAGGGTGCGAGGCATGCGCTCGACTGCGGGATCGCGATGAATCTTGCGCGCGGGTTTCATCACGCGGTTCGCCAGCGCGGTAGCGGATTTTGTCCGATAAACGGATTGGCGCTCATTGCCCACTGCATGCCCGACAAGCGAATCCTTGTGCTCGATTGTGACGAGCATGGCGGCAATGGTACGGAAGAGTTCGCCGCGGAGCTCTCCAATCTTTACAACATATCAATTTTTGGGACGCGCTTCGGTTGTCGCGGGGGCATGCGATCGTGGGCGTTTCCAGTGCGTATCGAAGAGGATGGCTTCGAAAAGTATATTGAAGCGCTTGAGGCTGCTGCTGAGTTGATCGTTCTGCATCGACCGGACCTCATCCTCTACCAGGCCGGAGCCGATTGCCATCGGCGTGACCCCAAGAGTCTCGCCAAACTGAGCACACGACAGCTGATGCTGCGTGACCTATTCGTATTTCGTTTAGCACGACAACATGGCATCCCGCTATTGTTCGCCGTCGCCGGGGGTTATCAGCGTGCCGACCAAGTTGCCAAGCTAAATCTCAATACCGTGCGCGCTGCCTATCGCGTCTACTGCACTCCCGATAGAAAATCTCCTACTGCTGCAATCAGAGATTTGGCAGCGGGCAGGCGCGAGCACGCCCATCTCAAACAGTGATTGAAGCATCACAAAACACGGATGTTCTGCTCATCGATGACTGTTTGCGCCGACTCAGGATAGCTCCATTTTGTGCGTCCCCGCCGAGCTTGAGCTGACCCGTCCCTTTCGCCAGGAGCGCAAGTGATCGCATCGATTTCATGCAATGACGTTGGATCAGTCGAAGGTCGGCAGAGCGTGGCATAAATGCTTCGGCGACAACGGTTATACGATGTTCGCCGGTTCGTATCCTGATCGTATCGGCAATCCGGATGATCCTGATGACATCGACGTGATCACCAAAAGCATCACGATTGTCGATCCGCGTTGGCATCGCGTCAAAGACACGGTGAAGAAATTTGTGATGCAATTGCCGTTGCGCGACGCTGGCGGCGAAAACGTTGGCCTACTCGTTCTCGCTTACCACAACGAAACTGACAGTGGAAAAAGCGAGAAAGATTTTTCCTCGCGTCTAGCGCACTGCGCGATAGTTTGCAAAAACAAATTCCGAGTTATCAAAAACTGTTTGATCCCGAAAAATGAAAACGCGTGACACTTTGTGGGCTGCCCGATGCCGGCGGAACGCTCATTGTCTGAGGGGTTTCGTTACGCGACTCAGATTTTCTCGAACAACGTTTGCTCGATCAGAAAAAGATCAACAACCCGTCAGTTCGAAACTGTAAGCGCTCTTCCAGGCAACGACAGGCCAATCACAACAGGCATCGCAAGCAGCACGAGTGGATACTGGATTAGCAGCCCCGCGATGATCGCAATGGCCAAGGGTTGTTGCATGCCGGAGCCTTGGCCGATAGCAAGCGCCAACGGCATCAAAGTGAGAATCGCTGCAAGGGTGGTCATGGTGATCGGTCGTAATCTATTGCGGCTGGCTTCAAACAGCGCCTGTCGCGGCGGCATGCTGTGAGCCAGCTCGGTGTATTCGCTCACGTAGAAAATCGACATTTCGGTAGCCATGCCGATCACCATCGTCATGCCCATTAATGCCGTGATGTTGAGCTCGACGCCAGTGATCCACAATGCCGTGAAGACCGCACTGGTCGACAGCATTGAGGTGCCAACTATGATGAGCGGCAGCCAAAAGTTCTCGTACAACACGAGCAGCAATACAAGCTCTGCAACAAGGGCTGCGAGGAACACAAGAGCCAGGCTCGCGAAAGCGATTTGTTGCTGGCGATACAGCCCGCCCAGCTCATAACGCACACCGGATGCGAGCAGGCCGGGCTGTGCCAGCATTTTTTGCACGTCGGCCACCGCTGCTCCAATGCCGCGATTCTCGATGCGCGCAGTGACCGCCACCATCGGTTCGAGATTATCGCGGGAGATTTCCGGCTCGCCCGACACGGGTGTCAATGTGGCAACACGATGCAACGGAAACAGATGGCCGTCCGTCGCCCGGATCGGCAGATCGGCCAAGCCTTCGGTGCTCAACTTCATTGCATTGGGAATACGCACACGCACGTCGACAAGTTTGTTGGCACGCGGCAACTGCGTTGCGATCACACCGTTCAATGCGGTATCGACGCCTTTGCTGATTTCGTCCGGTGTCGCCGATTCGAATGCGGCCTTGACCGGATCGATCTTCACGTCGATGCCGTCGCCGGCGAGCATCACGCCATCCTTGATTTCAACCACACCGTCGATCTTGCCGATCGCGGCGGCGACCTTGCGCGCCTGCGGAATCAGTTTGGCGGGGTCGGTGGCAAACAGCTTGATTTCGATCGGTTGCGGCACGGCAGTGAGATCGCCGATCAGATCCTCGGACAATTGCGCGAGTTCGATTTGTACGCCAGGCACCGTGCTTTCGATATCGGCAAGGACGGCGGCCATGACTTCTTCGGTGCCACGCGCGTGATCGGATTTCAGGCGCACGAAAAAATCGCCGTGATGCGCTTCGCCGAGATCGCCGCCGAGCCCGGTGCCGGTACGGCGCGAAAACGTTTGCACTTCCGGTTGTTCGTGCAGGATCGCCTCGACCTGCTGCAACTCGCGTTCGGTTTCGTCCAGCGAGGTCCCAGGCAGCGTATAGAAATCCATCACGAAGCCGCCCTCGTCTACCTTCGGCATGAAACCGCTCGGCACCTTGGTGTACGAGAGGGCACCGATCAGCAACAGCGGCACAACGACGGCGACAAGAATGACGGGCTTGCGGAATACGCGTTCGAGCAATTTGCCGTGATGGCGCGAAAGCCAGTCCTCGCGATCCGCAGCGGGGTCGTGCCAGCGATTGAAATCGATGAAACGGCGCGTAAGGATCGGTACGATGAGTGCGGCGAACAGATACGAAATGATCAATGCCGAAGCCATCGTTACCGCGAGTGCTTTCGAGAAAGCGCCGGTTACACCGCTCATGAAACTCAAAGGCAAAAACACGATCAGCGTTGCCAGACTCGAACCCGTCAGCGGGCGCAGAAATTCGCGTGTGGCCGGAAGCACGGCAGCGCGACCATCGCTGACACCGGCAGCACCCGCACGGCGTGCGATGTGCTCGATGATCACGATCATGTCGTCGATCACCAGCCCGACCGCTGCGGCAATGCCGCCCAGCGTCATGATGTTGAAACTGAAACCGAGCGCATCGAGCAGCAACACCGTGATCGCCAGCGTGGCCGGCACCACGAGCACCGCAATCAGCATTGCGCGCGCGCTGCGCAGGAATACGAACAGCACGATACCGGCAAGCACAAGGCCGATCAGCACCGCGTCGCGCACGCTCGCCACCGAGTCGACGACGAGCACGCTCTGGTCGTACCAGTTCGCGAGTGTCACGCCGGCAGGCAACGTAAATCCGGCGAGGCGCGCGCGTACCTGCTGCGCGATCTGTACCGCGTTGCCGTCGGGCTGCTCGTAAACGTTGAACAGCACCGCCGGTTTTCCGTCTTCGACCACGCGTATCCATTGCGGTGCCGCGCCTGCTTGCACGTCGGCAACATCGCCGAGGCGCACGATACCCGCGGGATCGCTGCGGATCACAATCTGCTTGAGTTCATCGAGCGCACGCAGGTTGCTGTTCGACACGACCAGATAAAGTTTGTCGTGATCCTGCACACGCCCGATCGCCTGCAGCGCATTCCCTGCCGTGACGGCGGTGACGAGATCGTTGAGGCCGAGATTGTATGCCGCGAGGCGATGCGGATCGGCCAGCACCTGCACTTCGTCGATTGCACCGCCCTGCACATCGACGCGCGCAAGCCCCGGCACCGACGCGAGCAACGGCACGATCTGGAATTGCGCGAGATCGCGTAGTGCATTCGGCGTGAGTTTGTCTGACGTCAGTGCGTAGGAAAAAATCGGAAACACCGTCGGGTCCATGCGCCGCACCCCATACGACGTGCCAGCGGGCAATTTCGGCAGCACCTGAGCGATGGCCGCATTGACCAGCAGCGTCGTCGCGATCATGTCGCGACCCCAGCCGAAGTCGACAGAAATCTGCGCCGCACCGCGCGACGAGGCCGAGCGCACTTCACGCACGCCGGGCACCGAACGGATCACTTCCTCGACCGGACGCGTCACACTGAGCACGGTCTGATCGGCCGGCCTGTCACCCGAGGACAGATCGACGACGACGCGCGGAAATGAGACCTGTGGAAACAGACCGACCGGCAACGACAGCGCTGCAACCAGGCCGGCGACCGCAAGCGCACCAGCGACGCACAACAGCGAACGCGAATGGTGTTCGATCAAGCTGACGAAATTCATGGTTTCTTTTCGCTCGGCGTTTTTTTGTCCTTGGCGACGTCTTCCTTGTCTTTTTCCGCTGGCGTCTTGCGCACGGCCATGCCGTTTTCGAGTTGATAGTTGCCAAGCAAGACGACCTCGCGCCGCACATCCAGCGGACCGTCGACGACGGCGGTTTCCTCGTCCCTGCCGATGCGTTTGACGTTTACGCGGACCGCCTTGCTGCCATCGACCTGGAACAGATATGCGCCTTCGTCGTCATCGAGCACTGCGTCGCGCGGCACCAGCCAGCCCCGCAACTGACCGACCTCGATGCCGGCACGAAACGCGTCGCCTTGCAGCATCTCGTCCGCAATGGCGATATCCGCATCGACCAGACGGGTTTTCGGATTCAGGCTGCGATCGATGCGCGCAAGCTTGCCCATGTGCTTGACCGCTGCGTCGCCAAGCGATTCCACTTCTACGTCTTGTCCCAATTTTAAACGCCCGCGTTCGCTCGGCTCGATGCCGACAGTGACGACCAGCCCGTTGGTGCGCGTGAGTGTGAGCAACGTCGCGCCGGCTGCGATGCGATCGCCTTGCGCGACCGGTATCGTGGCGACTACGCCGTCGAACGGTGCGGTCAAGGTCTGCTGCGGCTTACCCCCGGTTTCATGTTCGAGCGCATCAAGCGCGTTCTGCGCATCGCTTGCGGCCTTGTCGGCCAATGCCTTCTGCTCGCGCGTGGCAAGTTGCTGTTCAAGCAAACGCACGGTTCGAATCTGCTCCTCACGCGCTAGCTTGAGTGCGGAAACGGCCTGGCTGTAAGTGCTGCTGGCCGCGGCAGACAGATGAAACTCGAGCAGGGTCTGCCCCGTGTGCACGGCTTCGCCGGGAGTGGCCAGGATGCGCATGACGCGACCCTCGGCCTGCACGCTCATGCTCATGCTCGCATTGATCGCCGGAACGGCGCTGCCGTAAGCAATCAACCGATCGGCGATCTCGCCTTGCTGCACCGATTTGGTTTCGACCAGTACGCTGGCCGCCTCGGCTTTAGTGTCATCTGCGGCGGCGCCCAGCGCCGAGGAAACCATCACGCCCGCCGTGATGCTGACAAGCACACTGGCAAGCAGGACGAATCGGGTTCGGGATTTCATGGCTTCGTCTCCAGGTTCTTCTGTGTATCAGCCAAAGTCACAGTTGGCATACCCGCGCCAACCAGTGTGGCGATGGCTATTTGCTGCTCCAGGAGCACCAGTTGCATCGCAAGGATTTCCTGTTGTTTCGTGTTGCGCGTGGCGACGAGATCGACATAACTTCGCGCGTCGATGTCGCCGTTGCGGTAGGCGCTTTCCGCGCGCGTGACGATGGGCTCCAATGCAGCAATCAACTCGTGTTTGCTGGCGAGTTGGTCTTGCAGCGTTTTCTGATCAGCGAGTAACGCTTCGACTTCGAACTTCGCTGCGAGCAGCCGAGCGTTGAACTCGGCATGGAGTTGTTCGCGCGTTGCCTGCTCTTGCGTGATGTTGCCCTGGTTGCGATCGAATACCGGCAAATCCATCGTTACCTGGGGGCCCAGCGTGCGCACGTTGCTGGTATCGCGGCCATAGCTGTAACCAAACGAAAACAGCGGGAACTGCGCGAGAATTGCGCCACGCACTTTTTCTTCCTGCGCTTGATAGCCGAGTTGCAGCGCGATCAAGTCGGGCCGCCGATCAGCTATGCCGGGCAATTGTGCGAGGATCGCATCGGCATCCAGCGCAGGCACGGCGAGATCGTCGACTAGCGCCAGCGTCACTTGTGGTGTCAGGCCAAGCAAAAGATTCAAATCGCGTCGCCGCGTCTGTTGCTGGCGTGAGAAATCGTCGACCATTTTTTGCGCATCGGAACTGGCGGCAATATCTGGCGTCAGCGTCGCCAGCGTCGCATCGCCTTGCGCAAGCGCCTGGCGACCGCGATCGATGCGGTCGCGCCATAGTTTTGCATTGAAGCGCAATAAAGCGAGCTGCTTGTCGCCTTCGACCAGATCTACCGCAGAAAGCCTTGCCTTGCCGACGGTCTGCCACTCCTGCCAGAGAATCGTCGCATCCACCGACTGCGCCGATTTCTGTGCAGCATGGCGTCTGGACGAAAGCGTGACCAGTGCTTTCAGATCCTGTGTCAGTCCCGCCGCGAGCGCCGCGAATGTGCCCGGTCCGCTCAGCACATCCTGATACCCCGCGTTGAACACCGGATTGGGCAGGGTTCCGGCGATACGCAACTGCGCCTGCGACAAGCCACGCTGCGTGCGTGCGGCAATCAGCTCGGGGTTGTTGTCCAACGCCAAGCGTTCGATATCGACAATGCTGAGTCGCGCCGGCCATGGCCCTTCGTGGCGCAGTTCGGTGACATCGGTTTTCGCTGCAGCGCGCGTATCAAGCGGGCGTGGTGTGTAAGTTGCGCAAGCGGATAATGCGCATAATGCACATGCAAGCGCAGCGCGGGAAATGGACAAATGAAGACTAACCGGAGTAACCATAGTGATAAGTTATGTTACGGCACTTTGTCGCATCGTGGCCGCAACATTACCGTTTCACAACTTGACCGCCGCATACAGATCGTTCTAGATGAGTTGCACACACCGAAGTTTCCAACCCTGTCATTCCCAGCAAAACGGGGATGACGACAAAACGCTCAAACGCAGAATTTCCAACGAGATTTGCCAGCAGTGAGAATTCTCCTCATCGAAGACGACGCCGAAACAGCGGTCTACGTCATGCAAGGTCTGCACGAGTCGGGGCACAGCATCGCGACGGCGCGTGATGGACGCGACGGACTGTTTCAGGCGACCGGACAAGACTGGGATCTTCTCATCGTCGATCGCATGCTGCCGGGACTCGACGGCATGACGCTCGTGCGTACCTTGCGCACCGGCGGCATCGAAACCCCGGTGCTGTTTCTGACAACGCTTGGCGGCATCGATGATCGCGTTAATGGCCTGAATGCAGGCGCCGACGATTATCTGGTGAAGCCATTCGCATTTTCCGAGCTGGCCGCTCGCGTTGCAGCGCTGGGCCGACGGCCACGTCGTACCGCTACCGATACGACATTGCAGGTGGCGGATCTGGAAATGGATTTGCTGGCGCGCAGTGTGCAGCGCGCCGGCCGGAGCATCGAGCTGCAGCCGCGTGAATTTCGTCTGCTTGAATTCCTGATGCGTCACGCCGGCCAAGTCGTCACGCGCACGATGCTGCTCGAACAGGTCTGGGATTTTCATTTCGACCCGCACACGAATGTGGTCGAAAGTCACATCAGTCGTTTGCGCGGCAAGATCGACAAAACCCATGACACGGCATTGATCCATACCGTGCGCGGCGCGGGATACTGTTTGCGTGAATCTGCCTAGACTATTCCGGACGTCGAGTTTTCGCCTGACGCTGCTTTACGCGGGTTTGACCGGCGTGAGTTTTCTGTTGTTGTTTGCCATGATTTTCTGGTCGACCACGCATTTCATGCAGCATCAGATCGATATCACCGTCGCGGCCGAGATCAAGGAGCTGCGCAATGGCGCATCCGACAGCAGCCTCGACAGCCTGCGCCGCATCGTGCAGAAATCCACCGAGCAATCGCCGGGGTTTTTCTATCTGCTGCAGGATCGCGGCGGAACGGTGCTCGCCGGAAATCTGCCCAGGCTCGATCCCGTCCTGGAAATACGCGAATGGGTCGGCGACAACCGTCTGGCGCAGTATCGGAAAATCGATATTCGCGGATTGGGCGTCGATGCAGGCGAAGGCGCCTATTTGTTCATCGGCATGAACGCGCACCAGGTCTATGAGATGAGCGAATCGGTCGCACGTTCATTTCTATGGGGCTGCGCCGCGGCGATGCTGCTGGTACTGATCGGTGGTGCGGCGATGAGCCTGTCGGTACTGCGCCGGATCGAAGGGATGAGTCAAACCAGTCGTGACATCATTGGCGGCGACTTGCAGCGACGAATCGCCTTGAACGGTAGCGGCGACGAATTCGATCATCTCGCCATCAGCCTGAATGCGATGCTCGATCGCATCCAGATACTGATGGACGGATTACGCCAGGTATCGACCGACATCGCCCATGATCTGCGCACGCCGCTAACGCGGCTGCGCCAACGACTCGAGCTGGCGCAAGAACGTCCAACGGATGCAACGGCGCTGCACGCGACGCTGGCTACAACATTGACCGCCATCGATGCGATTCTACAGACCTTCAGCGCGCTCTTGCGTATCGCGCAAGTTGAAAGTGGCGCACGCCGGGCGAGTTTTACCACTGTCGATCTGAGCGAGTTGTTGCACACAATTGTAGAAGTATACCAACCCGCTTTTGAGGAAAAATCGCAACTGCTATCCGAACGGATCGCACCGAATTTGTTCGTGAGCGGCGACCGCGAGCTGCTGATGCAATTGTTCGCGAACCTGGTTGAAAATGCGACGCGACATTCTGCCGAAGGTGCCCATGTCACCTTGTTCGCCGAACGCCAGGCTGCGGCGTTAAACATTTCCGTAAGCGACAACGGCCCGGGTATTCCAGCCGATATGCGCGAAAAAGTATTACAGCGGTTCGTGCGGCTGGATGCGAGTCGCAGCACTCCGGGCAATGGCTTGGGTTTGAGTATGGCCGCTGCGGTCGCGGCCCTGCATGATGCGGATTTGCAGTTGTCCGATTGCACACCGGGCCTGCGCGTCACAGTTGCATTTCCTGCGGCCCGATCGGTCTGAATAAAAGTGCTGTCTTCAACCTCATCGTGCCGGACGAGGCACCGGAATGACGGCGGCCACGCCGCTCGCATTGTGACGAAAAGTTGCCAGCGTTGCGCAAAAACTGCAGGCAGCGGCGAAAGTTAACCACAAACCGGGAGCTGCCTTGTCGGCCGTGTACTGAATTAGCGCCGTCGCTGTTGCTGCGCAGAGGCGAACGCCATATAGCGATGCGGGTAGGAACGGACGCGTCGATGCAACAACCGCTCGCGATCAGCATTGTCGCCAGCCTGATTTTTGCGGTGCCGTTGGTAGCGTTGCTGATGCTGCCGCTGTATACGTTGTTGTCGAAAACAGCGCGTGCCTGATCGTTACACAGTCTTTCTGGTTCTCTATCAACGGAGTTTTTCATGCGCAACTCAATCGGTATTTTTTTGCTGTCAGTCGGTTTTGCTGGCAATGCTGTCGCAGGCGTAACGGCCATTGCACCACCGGCGTCACCGGCGTCACCGGCGTCTCCGACCCTCACCCGCTACAACCTCGGTGGTGATGGCGGCTGGGATTATCTGAGCGCGGATGCCGCCGGCCATCGCCTGTTTATCAGCCGCAGCGATCGCGTGCTGGTGATGGATACGCGCGACGGCAAACTGATCGGCACGATCGCCGATACCGCCGGTGTGCACGGCATCGCGCTCGCGCCGGAATTGGGCAAGGGTTACACCAGCAACGGCCGCGCCGACAGCGTCACCGAGTTCGATCTGGCCACACTGAAACCCACGCGCACGATCGCGATCAGCGGCCACAATCCCGACGCGATCCTGTTCGATGCTGCGAGCCAGCGTGTGTTCACTTTCAACGGACGCAGCGAGGACATCAGCGTGATCGATGTGCACAGCGCAAAAGTCGTCGCCACCATTCCGGTAAACGGCAAACCCGAGTTCGCCGCCGCTGACGGCAAGGGCCGCATCTTCGTCAATATCGAAGACACCGCCGAACTCACCGCCATCGATGCCAAAACCGCAAAAGTGACAAGCACCTGGAAACTGCCCGACTGCGAAGAGCCGACCGGACTGGCGCTCGACATCCAGCAGCAGCGACTGTTTTCCACCTGCCAGAACGGCCACCTGGTCGTGACCGACGCGCAGTCCGGCAAACACATCGCGACCGTGCCGATCGGCAAAGGTCCGGACGCCGCCGCATTCGACATCGAACGCAAACTCGTGCTGAGCTCCAACGGCGAAGACGGCACCTTGACCATCATCCAGCAGATCGATCGCGATCATTACAAAGTGCTGTCCAACACACCGACGCAGAAAAGCGCGCGCACGATGGCACTCGATCAAACTACACATCGTATTTATCTCGCCGCCGCAGATTTCGGCCCCACCCCGCCGGCAACGCCCGAGCAAGCGCATCCGCGTGCGCCGTTGCTGCCGAACAGTTTCAGCATCTTGGTGTTGCAGGATTAACGGTGTAACCCGTAACTGTTGATCCAACTGCGCACAGGGTTATGTCGAGGATTGCTCCGCGTGTTGTCGGCCGATCGAAGTTTCGATTCGGTCGATGATACCGGCGAGCTTTTGGACGCCCAGACGTCTACCGATAACGAAGAACGGCACATGTCCGTGCCGGCTTCCGGTCGGCTATGCTCGGAACGCTGCCAATCCATGTCAGACTATTCAAACACTGGTGACACTCTTGTGGTGTCCAGAAATATGATTCTGATCGATTGGGGAGTTTATGTTCGCACTGTGTTCGCGCCTCAGCATACTGGCTTTTATCTGGGTCATACTTTCCTTGGGGTTGCCAAATCCTGCGAATGCCACGTCCACGGTCTGGCAATTCTGCACGCAAAACCATGTGGATTACTCGGAACCATGCTTCGATACATTAGCAGACGCTGAAGCCGCCACCTGATTAGCGCTGAACCTCAGTGAAGAAAATTGCTGGCCAATCGCAAAGACGATTCTGGACAGGGCGCGCAGAGCATGATCGCGCGCGCCA
>JANXUW010000761.1 GCA_025351985.1 Pseudolysobacter sp. | reverse complement strand
CGTTGCCGTTGAGCGAGTTGTTGTTGTAGACCTGCGCCGGCTGCTTGTTGCCGACGTTGTCGATACCCAGATCGACGCGTGTATTGATCGGCTCGATGTTGTAGCCAACCTGCACGTTGTTGTACACCGATGCGCCGTACTTCAGCTCGACGGCGGGCACGTTTCTGTCAGCCGAGATGTTGTACGCGGGATTGGCATAGCCGACATTGTACTTTCCGACATACTTGGACGTGATCGATGCATCGAACGCGCCCATACGCCAGCTCAGGTTCGCCAACGCTTTCCAACGCGAGAAGTTCGCGTAGGTGATTGCCGAGCCGCCGGTGGAATAATGACCCGCAAATTGCTGTGGCAACGCGCCCGATCCCGGGGCCGTATCATCCGAGAAACGTGTCAGATAGGTGGTCTGGAAATTCGCGGTGAAATTGCCGAACGGTGTTTCCGGCAAACGATAGGTAGTGGCGAGATCCACGCCTGAGGTATCGAGGCGACCGATGTTGCCGAACGGTTCGGCAATCAGCGATATCTGACCAGACGCGGGATCACGCGTGATCAGTCCGCAAGTCGAGGTGACCTTGGTGCCACCGAGATAACACAGATTCACCGAGTTGGCAGCGCTGATCTGCGCAATGTTGTTGTTCAGGTAGACACGCCAGAGATCGGTGCTTACCGACAAACCCGGCAACCAATGTGGATCGTAGACAAAGCCGAAATCGAACGACTTGCCGAACTCGGGCGTCAGTTGCGTACCCGCCACTTGCGAGCCCGAGGTCACCCCCGAAAACTGGCCGTTGCCGCCCTTCGGATAATGGAACTTGCCATCGGCGCTGAGCTGCGCAGCACCAATGCCTTTACAAACGGCGGAGTGCGCTGCGAGTCCGGTCGCGTCAAGTCCATCGCAAGGATCGGTCAACTGTGGAGCATCGGAGCCAAAGCTGGCAAAAATATTGCTGACGGTCGGGGCACGGAATACCTTCGACACCGTACCACGCAACAGCAGGTCTTCGATCGGACGATATTCGATCGCGGCCTTCCAGTTACTGGTGCTGCCGAAGTTGCTGTACTTGGAATAACGATCGCCCAGAGTGAGGTTCAAGGAACTCACGAACGGCACATCCTTGAGGATCGGGATCAGCACTTCGCCATAAACTTCCTTGACGTTGTAGCCGCCTTGCAAGCCGGACACGCAACCCGAACCAATTTCGCAATTGCCAACGGCATCCGGGATCTCGATCGCATCCGCCTGGGTATTGCTGTATTCCTTGCGATACGAACCTCCCACGGCGAGCTGGACGGCACCCGCCGGCAAGTTGAGCAACGTGCCGTTGGACGAGATATTCACCGATTTTTCGCTGGTGAGGAAGCTCGTGAACGGATTGGCGCCCGCATTCTTCAGGGCCGCGATGGTGTTCGGATCGAAGATGTTGAGCAAGTTGAAAGGTGTGCATCCATCAATCGGACCGGCACCACCTTTGGCCGGATCGGTACCGCACACAATATGCGGATTGGCGGCAGTGCCGGCGTTGTACGACGGACCGGCACCGGCATTGAGCTTGGAAATATTGAGGTAACCGCCGGTCAGCGTCAGATCTTGCGTATGGCCGAAGTCGAAGTTGGCATCCCATACCCAGCTCGAATCACCGAACGTGCCGCGCAAGCCGGCAATGGCCTGATCGCTGGTGGTCGAGTTGTGGGTTTCGCGATTGCCCAGCGAGGTCAGACGGGTACGAAATCGCGTGGCAGTCCCAACCAGATCGCTACCAAACGGGTTGTAATAGCTTTCCCCGGAAATCACCAACGGTGGGTTACGCGTGTCGACCGGGTATGGCGCGAGAGCGGAGTTGGCGACGGTCTTGTTGTGGTAGACCTCAAGATAGGTTTCGACGTTGTCGGTGAGCTTGTAGTTGCCGATCACAAAGGCGCTGGTGCGCTCCTGCTTGATCAGCAACACGTTGCCCACGGCCTGGAAGTTGAAGCCATCGGCCGCGGTGTAGCAGCGGTAGTCGCTCAGCGAGGTGCCGGTAGCGCCCTGTTTACGGGTGACGCTGGAGCAGCCGAACTGCGCTTTCAGATTGGCGGGCAGGACGATGAAGCCGTTCGGGTTGGCGCTGGAACCGCCGGCCACAAAGGGTTTGCCATACTGGTAATACACCGCATGATC
>JANXUW010000731.1 GCA_025351985.1 Pseudolysobacter sp. | reverse complement strand
CGATGCCCGAAATCGGCCCGAACGACGTGCTGATCAAGCTCGAAAAAACCGCGATCTGCGGCACCGACTTGCACATTTACAAATGGGATGAATGGTCGCAGCGAACGATCAAACCCGGCCTCGTGATCGGTCATGAATTCGTCGGCCGCATCGTCGACATGGGACCGGGCGTGCGCGGTTATACGCTCAGCCAGCGCGTATCGGCGGAAGGCCATATCGTCTGCGGCGTGTGTCGCAATTGTCGCGCCGGGCGCCAGCATCTGTGTCCGAACACGATCGGCATTGGCGTCAATCGCAATGGCGCGTTCGCCGAATACATCGCGATGCCGTCGAGCAACCTGTGGCCGATTCCGGATCAGATCGGCTCCGAACTCGCCGCGTTTTTCGATCCGTACGGCAACGCCGCGCATTGCGCGCTCGAGTTCGACCTGATCGGCGAAGACGTGCTGATCACCGGCGCCGGCCCGATCGGCATCATCGCCGCGGGCATCGCCAAACATGTCGGTGCGCGCAATGTCGTGGTCACCGACGTCAACGACTACCGCCTCAAGCTCGCTGCCGACATGGGCGCGACGCGCGTGGTCAACGTCGCCAAACAATCGCTGAAAGACGTGATGCGCGACCTGCACATGGAAGGTTTCGACGTCGCGCTGGAAATGTCCGGCAATCCGAAAGCCTTCAACGAAATGCTCGACGGCATGTATCACGGCGGCAAGATCGCGCTGCTCGGTATCTTGCCGAACGGTGCTGGTATCGACTGGGACAAGGTGATCTTCAAGGGCCTCGTGCTGCACAGCATGTACGGCCGGCGCATGTATGAAACCTGGTACAAAATGACCCAGATGCTGCTGACCGGATTCCCGCTGCAGAAAGTGCTCACGCACCAGATCCACATCGATGATTTCCAGAAAGGTTTCGACCTGATGGAATCCGGCCAGTGCGGCAAGGTGGTTTGCAGCTGGAATTAAACGCACTCAGCCATGCGCGCACTCCTTGAATGAGCGCATGGCTTCAGCTCGCGAATTTGCGACGCACGCGATGCTGACCATGTCTCCATTGTCAGCATCGTATCGGCACGCCCGCCCGGCAATCCTTTTTTGTTACTGCCCCAGCGCAGCACTTCCATAAACATGGAATGCTGCGCTGTTCGAAAGCGGCAATTGCAGCTCCTGATCTGCACCCAGCAGATGCAGCGAGACATCGCCATTGCCGGATTTTTGCAGCTGCAATTGCAGATGTACAAAATCGCTGCCTGTCGAGGTCCAGGCACTGGCGAGTTCGCCACTCGCATCAGTCGCGACCAGACGCAGACTGATTGAATCACCGGCCTTGAAAGCCTCGATGCGGAAGCTGCGTGCGTCCGTGCTGCTGGCTGACGCAATGCTCGTAACACCGGGCTTGACGGCTTGCGTATCGAAATCCATTTCCAGCGCCGCCTCGACATCAAGTGAACCCAGCACGGCCTGTGGTGAATCCGCGCCGTTGCCGTTCTGTTCGAGACCATCGCGGAAGATCACGATTTGCACATTGCTGGTGGCGCTGCGGTTGTCGCTACCGTTGCTGGCCGTGGCGGTATTGCTGAGCTGATCCGATGCCGTCGTGCTGCTCACATGCGTTGTAATGACGTAGGTGAGGCTGCCGCTGACCGGGATGCTGCCGCTGTCCGAGAGGTTGCCCGTACCGCTGCGTGTGCAGGTGGCATTGGTGCTTGGCACACAGATCCAGGTCACGCTGCTGCTGTCCACTCCGGCCGGCAATACATCAGTCACCTGCACCGCGCTCGCATTCGATGGCCCGGCATTGGTGACGTTGATGACATACGTCAGCAGCTTGCCGTATTGCACGTAGCTGTGACCGCCGGCGGACAAGGTGACGTCGAGTCCGGTTGTTGCCGTACCCGTGGCGGTGAAGGTGACCGGACTACCGCTGAGCCCATCACTGGCCGTAACGGCATTGCTGCCTGGCGTTGGTGCCAGCGTCCAGCTCGACAAGCTCGCGATACCGCTGGCATTGGTCGTGGCCAGCGATGCTCCGATCGAGCCGCCGCCGCTGACGGCAAAATTCACCGCCATGCCGGGAACCGGATTGCCGTTCGCATCCGTGACGATGACCGCAGGCAAGGTCGCCAGCGCTGCACCCGCCGCACCGCTGAAGGTGGTCGGGCCGAAGGCCGCGATGGTCGTTGCCGCCCCCGGCGCTACCTGCACGGTGAGCGAGCTGATCGCGTAGTGCTGGCCTGAAGTCACGCCATCCACACTGGCCGCGACTGTGAAGCTGCCGGACTTCAGATAGGTCAGACGCAAGGCCGTGGACACATCGTAGTTTGTCGGTGCCGTAAGGCCACCGCCAGCACCGAGGAAACCGCACAGATTCGCACCACACGCCGCCACCGGCACGAGCTGGAAGCTGCCACCACCGAGATCGTATTCCAGCGTGATGTCAGTACTGGACAACGTATAACCGGTATGGCTCAGGACAAAATTCACGCGCACGTTTTCGGTGGTGCTGCCGCCGCTGTTCTGCAAGTGCGAGTCGTAGCCGGTCAGCGGTGTTCCCGCCACGGCTGTCTGCGGGCCGGTGACGTTCAGCGCCAACGCGGTCGGCGTGATTACGATCAGACCATTGGTCGGCATGGCGACGTAGTTGCTGCTGCTGTTATCCAGCACCGCCAGCACGATGTAGCTGCCCGCCGCGTGTGGCGCGGTGCTGCTGCCGTTGTAGCTGAGTGTCACACCCGCCGGGAAGCCGCTCACCACACCTGCGATCGAGGCCGTCGCGATGTGATCGGCATTGTCGTAGGTGAAATTGCCGGTGCCCGACAATGTGATCGAAACGGGCTTGGCGCTGATCACCAGCGTCGCCGTGCCGCTGGCGTTGTAGTTGCTGCCGGCGCAGGTGGCCGTGACCAGGTAGCTGCCAGCCGCGACGGGCGTCGTGCCGCCCGCGTAACCGAGCGCACATGTCGTTGCCGATTCCTGGGCAATGAACGCGGTGGTCGTGTGTGGCGTGCCATCGAAGCCGAAGGCTAGCGTGCCAAACGTCACCGTGCCGGTGGCTCGGCTGATCGCCAGCGTGGTGCTGCCGTTGGCCGTGTAGTTGGTACCGACACAGCTCGCCGAGACAGGATAGCTGCCAGCGTTGGTCTGCGCGGTTGAGCCTGCACCACTTAGCACACACGTTGTACCCGGCTCCTCGTTGAGCGTCGCGGTCACCGCATGTGCGCTGCCATCATAGATGAAGGTGACTGTGCCGAAACTGACCGAGCCGGTCGCCTTGGTTATGGTCAGCGTCGCATTGCCGGTGGCCGTGTAGTTGGTGCCGGTACACGTCGCCGATACCGCGTAACTGCCGGCATTGACTGGCGCTGTACCGCTCGCGTAGCCGACCGAGCACGCTGTTGCCGGTTCTTCAGTGATGAACGCCGTGGTCGGATGCTGAGTCGCATCGAACACGAAACTCAGCGTGCCGAACGTCACCGAGCCACTCGCCTTGGCGATCACCAGGGTGCTGCTTGCGCTGGCCGTGTAGTTCGCACCGACACAGCTCGCCGACAGCGCATAACTGCCCGCGTTGGTCTGCGCCGCCGCACCCGCTCCGCTCAACGAACATGTCGCGCTCGGTTCCTCGTTGAGGGTCGCGGTGACGCCATGCGCGTTGCCATCGTAAGTGAATACGACAGGGCTGAAACTGACCGTACCGAGGGCTTTGGCAATCACCAGCGTGGCGCTGGCTGAGCCGCTGTAATTCGGATCGCTGAGCGTGGCCAGCACCGTATAACTACCTGCATTGGTCGGTGGCGTGGCATTGCTGTCGTAAGTTACCGCGATACTGCCACCGGCACTGATCGGATTCGCCGTCGCGCCGACGGCATGTGTTGCACCGAAGGTCTGCGACAGATCGCCCGCGTTGATCGTGACCGTGCTCGGTGCCTTGGCAATCACCAAGGTGGCCGTCGCCGTGCCGGTGTGATTCGGATCGGTAATGGTCGCGCTCACGGCATAACTGCCCGCGTTGACCGGCGGCGTGGCGCTGCCATCGTAAGTCACGCTGTAGCTCAGGC
>JANXUW010000713.1 GCA_025351985.1 Pseudolysobacter sp. | reverse complement strand
CGGGGTTTTGTTCAGCGGCAACGTGCATAATCGGCGCGGCTATTGACGTCAGGGCTGTATCTGTTGGTGTGTGGTCCGCGGCGTGTTTCAGCGCAGTGTTATCGGATGACCCGCATATTTTCATTTCGAGGAGGCTGTGTTGAGTACGGAAATCTCTGCCGAAACAAAAACCAAAAACATCCTGCAAATGCTCGGCCCGGGCCTGGTGACGGGGGCCTCGGATGACGATCCGAGCGGCATCGGCACGTATTCGCAGGTCGGCGCGCAATTCGGCATGGGTCTGTTGTGGACCATTCCCTTCACCTTTCCGCTGATGTGTGCAGTGCAGGAAATCAGTGCGCGGATCGTTCGCGTCAGCGGCAAAGGCATCGCCGGAAATTTGCGCGCCTATCCACGCTGGTTGATGTATTCGATCATCTTTTTGCTGGTGGTCGCCAATGTCATCAATCTCGGTGCGGATATCGCCGCGATGGGTGCGGCGGCGAAATTGTTGCTCGGTGGCCCGGCGATTCTGTACGCCATCGCGTTGACGATTATTTCCGTGCTGCTCGAAGTTTTCGTTTCCTACGATCGTTACGCGAGTGTGTTGAAGTGGCTGACGCTGACGATTTTTGCGTACGTCGCGACGGCATTTGTCGTGCAGATTCCGTGGGGCGAAACGCTCAAGCAGACATTCTGGCCGCAGGTGTCGTTTTCGGCGGACTATCTGACCGCATTGATCGCGGTATTCGGCACGACGATCAGTCCCTATCTTTTTTTCTGGCAGGCGTCGCAGGAAGTCGAGGAAATCACCGCACATAAAGGCGCGCATGCACTCAAACGCACGCCGAAAGAAGCGCCAGCGGAATTTTGGCGTATTCGTGTCGACACGATGGTCGGCATGTTTTTCTCCAACATCGTCGCGTTTTTCATCATCCTCACTTGTGCCGTGACCCTGCATGCGCACGGCATCACCTCGATCAATACCGCCGCAGAAGCGGCCGAGGCGTTGCGTCCGGTGGCGGGGAAGTTTGCATTTGCATTGTTCGCCGGCGGCATCATCGGCACCGGTTTGCTGGCATTGCTGGTGCTGGCCGGCTCGGCCGCGTATGCGGTGGGCGAGGCGATGGGCTGGCCGATCGGGCTCAATAAAAAGGCCGCGCGCGCGAAAGGTTTTTACGCGGTGATCGCCGGCGCAATGTTGCTCGGACTGGCGCTGAATTTCACGCCGATCGATCCGATCAAGGCATTGTTCTGGTCGGCGGTCATCAACGGAGTTACCGCCGTTCCGGTACTCGTGCTGATGATGTTGATGGCCAATAACGCCAGGATCATGGGCAAGAAATTCACCATACCGCGCATCCTGCGCCTGCTCGGCTGGACCACCACGGCGGTGATGCTGGCAGCCACGATCGGGATGTTCGCGACGTGGCATGCTGGATAATTATGACCCTTGCGGCGTGTCGTGTTCGCCGCAAGGGTGAAGTAAATTGCCAATTTCTCCGCCAAAAGACTGATGTTTCCTTAATAAAGCGCCGGCATACTGAGCTGCTTTCTTAACAAACATTAAAAGTTCTGGAGGGGACAATGATCAAGAGAAATTTATCCATCGCGCTGCTGGCCGCCATGGCCATCGGTGCGGGTGTTGCAAATTCCGCGCAGACGGACACGCGCGCCGTGGTTCCCGCGCATCAGCCGGAAATCGCCGAGCTCAGCGCCGATACGAATCAACTGCTGCTGCGCTCCGGCGCGTTTGATCCGATCAAGCAGCGCCTCGATTTGCAAGCCACCGGCGCGAAAGCGGCGGTCAATAGCCGCTACGCGATCGTGCAGTTCAACAACGGCATGCTCGATCAGCGCAAGCGCCTGGAAAAACTCGGCGTGGTGTTCCTCGGATATATTCCGAACAACGCGTATCAGGTGCGACTGGACAAGGTCGATCTCGATGTCGTGCGCGCCGACGCATCGGTACGCTGGGCCGGCAATTATGATTCCGGCTACAAGCTCGATCCGACTTTGTGGACGGATGTGCTCGACCAGCTCGCGCCGATCGCGCGTGCAGAAGGCGCGCCGGCCGTTACCGCCAATTCCTACAGCCTGAATGTGCACGCATTCGAAGGCGAGTCTGCGCTCGATCTGGCCGATGCGCTGAAGAAAATCGCGCCGCTGGCGAAGGTCGATATCCTGACCGCACACAGCGACGCGATTTTGCTGCGCGTCGAAGTGGCGTCGCTGGAACAGCTCAAGGCTTTCCTCGTGGCTGCGCCGGCCATCGACGCCGTGTCATGGGTTGCGCCGTTCATCCAGCAGCGTACGCGCAACACCGGCAGCATCGGTGCGATCCAGGGCAACAGCATCCTGACCTGCGGCGGTAATTCGGCCACAATCTGTGGCAACTCGCCGATGTGGGATCACGGCCTGCTCGGCACCGGACAGATCGTTGCGGTCAGCGATTCCGGCACCACGCCGAACATGGCGTTTTTCACCACGCTCAACGGCAATGCTGCGATCACCGTGGCTGACACACCGACCCTGCCAGCGACAGGACTGTCCTACGCGAACAACAAGATTTTTGCGTATTGGGTGCAGCCGGGCGCAACCGCTTACGACAGCAACTCGACGTGTCCGGGCGGCACGGCAAACAGTTTCCACGGCACGCACACCACGACCACGGTGGTCGGTGACGCAACCGGCACTTTCGGCACCAGCACTTACATTGGCTCGACTGCCACCACGCCCGGACACGATATCGGCGACGGCATGGCACCGAATGCGCAATTGCTGTTCCAGGATATCGGCAATGACACCAGCGGTTGTCTTTCGATCACCGATTTGCGCGGCACGCTAGCGCAGAGTTTTGCCGGCGGCGCACGCATCAATAGCGCGAGTTGGGGCAGTTCGGATGGCGGTGTCTACTCGGGTGATGACAGCAACGTCGATTATTCGCTGTCCACGCTGGAAGATCTGATCTTTGTCGTCGCCGCGGGCAATGACGGCGCTGCGCAGACGATCGGGTCACCGGGCAATTCCAAGAACGCGCTGACAGTCGGTGCATTGGCGCATGGCGGCACCACTACGATCGCGAGTTTTTCGAGTCGCGGCCCGACCGCCGATGGTCGCATCAAACCCGACATCATGGCACCCGGCAGCTCGATCATTTCTGGTTCGGGTAATGTCAATGTCACCGGCACCGCCCAGGCACCGGTGACAAAGTCCTTGTCCGGAACTTCGATGGCAACACCAACCATCGCCGGCAACGCCGCGTTGATGCGCCAGTTTTTCAGCGACGGTTTTTATCCGCGCGGTGCCAAGACCGCGGCGGACAAATTGAACCCGAGCGGCATGGTGATGAAAGCCGCGCTGTTGAACGGTACCAACTCCATCAGCACCACCGCGTGGGGCGGCATGAGCTACGGTTGGGGCCGCGCCTGGCTCGACTCCAACCTGTGGTTCTCGACACCGACTACGGGTGGCACCGATGCGCGACGCCTGCGTATCTTCGAGCGTACCAATCCGGCAGGTCTGCAAACCGGTGATGTCAACGAATACGCGATCGCCAGTGTAGCGGCGGGAACGGAGCTTCGTGCAACCCTGACCTGGTATGACCCCGAAGCATCGCTGGGCGCCGCGCTCACGCTGGTCAACAACCTCGATCTCGAAGTGGTCGGGCCGAACAGCACCGTTTACAAAGGCAACGTATTCACTGCCGGTGTTTCGGTTGCCGGCGGCACAGCCGACAGCAAGAACACGGTGGAGCAAGTGCGCTTTACCGCGCCGGCGGCGGGTAGCTACACCTTCCGCGTGAAAGCCACCAATG
>JANXUW010000691.1 GCA_025351985.1 Pseudolysobacter sp. | reverse complement strand
TTGGTGATACTCAATGTACGGCCCGGCAATCGTGTATGCGCTGCAGCGCATCGAGAGCCGTGTGATTCTCGGCGCTGCCGTGATCGATGACATCCTCGCGATGCTGCTGCTCGGCGTGGTCGTGTCATTGCAGGGCGGCGGCGATCTGGAGTGGCAGCACTTGCTGTTTGTGCTCGGTGGCGCCGTCGGGTTTATCGCCGTAGTGGGTTTTGTCGGCACGCGCGCGATGCGAAAAAAATCGCACTGGCTCGAAGCACCGATCAATCCGTTGTCGCCGCTGACGATCGTGCTGGCGCTCTGTCTCGGCCTCGCCTTTCTCTCGACCAAATTCGGATTGGCCGCGATCATCGGCGCATTCCTCGCGGGAATGATCGCCT
This sequence comes from Pseudolysobacter sp., assembly GCA_025351985.1. Lineage (GTDB taxonomy): Bacteria > Pseudomonadota > Gammaproteobacteria > Xanthomonadales > Rhodanobacteraceae > Pseudolysobacter. Next base: position 4,176 of record JANXUW010000691.1, on the reverse strand, counting down.
CGGAAACCCGGCAGCGCGAATCGCTGGAACATCAAACCCAGCCGCTGCTGGCGCTGCTCACACCTTTTTTCTTCGTGCTCACCGGCGCCAAGATCGAACTTGCTTTACTTGCTAGCGCAGATGCGCTGTGGATGCTGGCCGTGGTCACGCTGATCGCGATTGTTTCCAAACTCGGCGGCGGATTTCTCGGAGCGCTCGCGCTCGGCAAACGCAGCGCGCTGATCGTCGGCGTCGGCATGATTCCGCGCGGCGAAGTCGGCGTGGTGATCGCGAGCCTCGGCCTCGCGAGCGGCGTGTTCTCGCCGAAGATGTACGCCGTGATCGTGGCGATGTCGCTGCTCACGGCGATGATCACGCCACCGGTGCTGGCGGTTTTGCTCAAACGAAGCAAGGATGATTGACGTGGTTATTTTGCATCGCCGTTTTCATCGCTCTCTTTGCTATGTCTTTTCGCTCAAATAGAAAACCATATTGTCCGCAGGACGAACAAATATCAGTTCGACCGAAGTCGGGCTACCGTCCTGCAAATAGATAGTCAACGGATAGACATAGACTTCTGCTGAGCGCAACTCAGGGAGTTTGGGAAACCACGCAATTTCACCCCCATTAAGAGCGCCGCTAATGAATTCCGTCGCCTCAAGAACTACCGCTGGGAGCTGATCGCCACGATACCAGCCACTATGAAAACTTATCGGTGCTGCAGTCAGCTCGGCCAGATCTACACGAGATATTTTTATTGCGTAAGCATCCAGATGATCGCCGGTAAATGAGCGCGACGAAACAAAACTGCGTACGACTTTTTCAATTCGATCCTGGCCTAAGCCACACGAATTCAGCACGAAACGAACGTCGTCGATGGAAGCCTCCTCAACATGATCCGTATTGCCAGGGCCGAGGTTGTAGGCGAAAAATGCGCCAAGGCCAATCACGCCAAGCAGAGAGAAAACTCCCCAGACGAGTAACAGATTTCGCAACACGCTCGCCATACGTAATTTCATTTTGTCGAGGATCGAAAGAAACAATAGTTGTCGCGAAAGATGATGCGCGCAGTATCTCTCCAACAATCTGTTTTTTTGATGGCCGACCGATGACCAAATCGATGATTGGTCAGCGCGAGCAAAACTTCATCTACGCACTGCGCATTTGTTGATACGCATCCAGCGCCGCATTCCTTGTTGCGGCCAGATCCACCATCGGTGGCGGATAACCGCTACGTTGCAGCAGCGCGGGATCGAGCCACGGTTCATGCACGAGCTTGACCGGAACATCGGCCAGCTCCGGCACCCAGCGCTTGACGTAAGCGCCGTCAGGATCGAATCGATAACCCTGCGTGACCGGGTTGAAGATGCGGAAATACGGCGACGCATCCGCGCCCGATCCGGCCGTCCATTGCCAGCCTTGCGTATTGTTGGCGAGGTCGGCGTCGACTAGCGTATCCCAGAACCAGCGCGCGCCATGCAACCAGTGCTGGCGCAGGTTTTTGGTGAGGAAACTCGCGACCAGCATGCGCACGCGATTGTGCATCCAGCCGGTGCGCCAGAGCTCGCGCATGCCGGCATCGACGATCGGAATTCCGGTCTGGCCGCGTTGCCAGCGCGCGAGTGAAGTCTCATCATCCGCTGCCCACGGAAACGCATCGAACTGCGCTTGCAACGGTTTCTCCGGCGTGTGCGGAAAGTGGTACAGCAAATGATTCGAAAACTCGCGCCAGCCGAGTTCACGCAGATACGGCTCGCCGGCTTCCTGCAACACCAGCGATGATTCGCTACGCGCATAGCGATCGAGCATCCACGCGATCTGCCGTGGTCCGATTTCGCCGAAATGCAGATGCGGCGAGATGCGCGACGTGCCGACATGATCGGGCCGGTCGCGCTCGACCTTGTAGTCGCGCAAGGCCGCTTCGCAAAATTGCTGCACCGATTCGTGCGCGCCGAACTCGCCAGGCAACCAGTGCGCGCCGAACTCGCTGTCCCACGGAATTTTCGGGCGCAGATTCAATGAATTCAGCGCGACCGAACCGTCGGCTTTTTTTGTGGCGATGTGCGCCGGCGCGGCATGCGGCGCTTCGATCTGCAGACCTGCGCGCAACTTGCGCCAGAACGGCGTGAACACACGATACGGATCGCCCTGCCCGGTTTCGATCTGCCACGGCTCGATCAGCAACGCGCCGTTGAAACTTGTCGCATCGATGCCGTCATCGCGCAAGGCCTGCTTGATACGTTTGTCGCGCGCGATGCAGGCCGGTTCGTAACGGCGGTTCCAGTACACCGCTTGCGCGCCGGTCGCGGCGATCAGTTCACGCAGGCTTTCCAGCGTCGCGCCCTTGCAGATATGCAGGTACGAACCACGCTCGCGCAGGGTCTGATCGAGCGCGGTGAGCGAATGATGCAGCCACCAGCGGCTGGCGGCGCCAAGCGCCCATGGCGCTTCTTCTTGCGGCGCGTGGATGTATACCGGCAATACGCTGGCGCCGCTGTCGATCGCGGCGATCAGCGCCGGATTGTCTTCGAGGCGCAGATCGCGGCGAAACCAGACGATGATGACCTGACTCATGCGTGTCGTTCCCAACTACCAATCTCGTAGCTTGCCCGTATCGGCGTGGAGAAAAGATAAACGCCGATATATTGTCCGAGCGACGCGTATGACCCAGCGAATCATCTAGCGCAGGCTCGCACGCCGGCAGTCCTTTTGGCGAATCCGCAATCGCGCGGCATTTCGCCACAATTTCGCCAGCATTCGCCATGCGGCGCTGGCTATACTGCGAGAACTTTTCGAGTGTCCAGGAGTGATCATGCGCATGCCATCCTCGTTTTGTTCGCCGCTGCGTCGCACTTCATTGCGCATCGGCGTCTTTGTGCTGGTCGCGACGCTTGCCGCTTGCGGCAAATCCGAAGTGCCAAACACTACCTTGACGTCTACCGAAAACACCGCGACGGTCGCGGCGAAACCCGCTGCGCCGGTAAAAATCGAAGGTTTCGGTTTGGTCAGCGCGGGACTCGACGAGGACAACGAAAACGATCGGCCCAGCATCCTGTTGAAATTCTCCGAAAAACTCGCCGGCGCGCAAAAATTCGATGATCTTATCCAGTTGACCGGACCAAAAGGCGCCGCGGTTTCGGGCAGCTGGGCGCTCGACGACGACGGCATGCGGTTGCGCTTTCCGTTCCTCGATGCGAACAAGAACTACAAATTGCATATCAAGGCCGAGCTGTCATCTACCGATGGCAAAGTATTAAAAAACCCGGTCGATCAGGAGGTGTTCACCGGACCGATGCAGCCGGCCGTGGGATTCGCCTCGCAAGGTAGCGTTTTGCCTGCGCGCGATACGCAAGGTTTGCCGGTGGTCAGTGTCAACGTGAGCGAAGTCGACGTCGAATTTTTCCACGTGCGCGACAAATCGCTCTCGACGTTTTTTGCCACGTATCAGCGCGCCGGTCAGCACGGTTCGTGGGAGCTGTCGCGACTCAGCAAGATCGCCGATTCGGTCTACAGCAATCGTTATGTGCTTGATGGCAAACCCGACCAGCGCGCGTTGAATTATCTGCCTACCCAGAACATCAATGAGATCGCGCAACCGGGTTTGTATTTCGCCGTGATGCGTCGCGCCGGCCAGTTCGACAGCCAATATCAGACCAGCTTTTTTTTCGTCAGCGATATCGGTCTGCACACACGCGTGCACGCTGACAAACTCTGGGTGCATGCGGCATCGCTGAAAACCGGCGAACCGTTGCGTGGCGTGGAGTTGCATGTGCTCGACAAGGCCGGCAACAGCGTCGCCGGTAGCGAGCTGCAGACCGATGCCGATGGCAATAGCGAGTTCGTCTACAAGCTCAAGGCCGATCAAGTGCTGGTCGCAAAATCCGGCACCGATGTATCGTTATTGCCGTTCAATCAGCCGGCGCTGGATCTGTCCGATTTTGCCGTGAGCGGACGCCGCCAGGATTGGTACGAAGTGTTCGCGTGGTCCGGCCGCGATCTGTATCGGCTTGGCGAAAACGTGCGTGTTTCGGCGTTGCTGCGCGACTACGACGGCAAGCCGATCAAACCGCAACCGCTGCTCGCAACGCTGAAACAACCCGATGGTCGCGTGTTCGCCACGATGACCTTGCAAGCCAGGGAACTCGGTTATTTCGAGTTCAATCGCGTGATCCCGGAAGATGCGCCGACCGGCCGCTG
>JANXUW010000686.1 GCA_025351985.1 Pseudolysobacter sp. | reverse complement strand
CGGCGCGCTGATTCTGTTCGGCTGCGTGCAACTCACGATGATCGTTGTCGGCTTGTTGCAGAACGAACGTCCCGCGCCGCTCGCATGGGTCGGCTTGTTCATCTCGCTCGGTGCCTTGATCGCACTGGTCGCGCCCGGACTCAGCGCGCCACCGCTGCTCGGCGCGTTGCTGATGGCCGTCGCGGGAATCGCGTGGGCTGCGTATTCGTTGCGCGGACGCGGAGTCGGCAACGCGCTGGCGAATACCGCCGGAAATTTTCTGCGCGCGTGTCCGTTGGTGCTGGCGATTTTCGTATTCAAGTCCGATATGCATTTGAGCACGAGCGGCGTTACTTGCGCTCTGCTCTCCGGCGTCGTCGCGTCGGGATTCGGCTACGCGCTGTGGTACACGGCATTGCCATCACTCAGCGCGTTTCGTGCGGCGACCGTGCAACTCGCGGTGCCGGTCGTGGCCGCGCTCGGCGGCATTCTTTTCCTCGGTGAAACGCTGACGCCGCGCCTCGCGTTCGCGGGCAGCGCCATCCTTGGCGGCATCCTCCTGGCGACATTGGCGAAGCCGCGCAGCGTGGCGACTTCCCACGCTGCGCCGAAGAAATAGCTCACATCAAAACTTGATCACCGCGCGAATCACCTTGCCGTCGTGCATCAGCTGGAACGCGTCGTTGATCTGCGCCAGCGGCAGCACGCGCGTGACCATTTCGTCGACCTTGATCTCACCCGCGAGGTAACGTTCGACGTAACCCGGCAATTGTGAGCGGCCTTTCACGCCGCCGAATGCCGAGCCGCGCCAGACACGCCCGGTAACCAGCTGGAACGGACGCGTTGCGATTTCCTGGCCCGCGCCGGCCACGCCGATGATGATCGATTCACCCCAGCCCTTGTGGCAGCATTCCAGCGCCGAACGCATGAGGTTAACGTTGCCGATGCACTCGAACGAATAGTCGACGCCGCCATCGGTCATGTCGACGATCACCTGCTGGATCGGGCCGCTGTGATCCTTCGGATTGATGCAATCGGTGGCGCCGAGCGCGCGTGCCATTTCGAACTTGTCGGGATTGATGTCGATCACGATGATGCGGCCGGCTTTAGCCATCACCGCGCCCTGCACGACCGACAAACCGATGCCGCCGAGGCCGAATACCGCGACCGTCGCGCCCGGCTCGACCTTCGCTGTATTCAATACCGCACCAATGCCGGTAGTGATGCCGCAACCGAGCAGGCAGACTTTGTCGAGCGGCGCTTTCGGATTGATTTTCGCGAGCGCGATTTCCGGCATCACCGTGTATTCGGAAAATGTGCTCGTGCCCATGTAGTGCAGGATCTGCTTGCCGTTCAGCGAAAAGCGCGAGGTGCCATCCGGCATCAAGCCCTTGCCCTGCGTGGCGCGAATCGCCTGGCAAAGATTGGTCTTGCCCGAGGTGCAGAATTTGCACACGCCGCACTCCGGCGTGTACAGCGGAATGACGTGATCGCCGGGCTTGACGCTGGTCACGCCCGCGCCGATTTCCTCGACGATGCCGCCGCCTTCGTGGCCGAGCACGACCGGGAACAAACCTTCCGGATCATCACCGGAAAGCGTGTAGGCATCGGTGTGGCAGACGCCCGTGGCGACGATTCGAACCAGCACTTCACCGGCTTTCGGCGGCGCGACATCGATGGTTTCGATCGTCAGCGGCTGGCCTTTTTCCCACGCGACGGCGGCTCTGGATTTCATGATATTTCTCCTGCAGGAATGTTGCCGCGCGAACGGCGGCGGAATCAGATTACTCAATAGCGCAGTGTACTTTTTCCGCGTGAAAAATTGGCATGTTTGTCGATTTGCCGCGCGTGAGATAATTCGGCACAAAGTGTGTCGTCGTGCTTATGAGCTTTCGATTTTCAGGCTTGTGCCACGATATGCGCCGAAATCGCAAACCAGACCGCAACCAAGAATGACACTGTGACCCACGATCCGAACCAGGCCATCGACGAACTCGCCGAACTGCTCGCGCAGTCCAATCCGTCGGCGGCGCGACAACGCGCGCAGACGCTGCTCGCGCTGCATCCACAGGTCGCCGAGTTGTGGCGCTTGAGTGCTATCGCCGCTCTGCAACTCGGCGACTACGACACGGCCGATACGATGTTGCAAAACGCGCTCGAACTCGCGCCAAACCTGATCGAGGCTTGGTGCAATCGCGCCAGCCTGCAGGCGATGCGCGGCGATACTGGCGCCGCCGAAACGACATTGCAACATGCGTTGCTGCTCGCGCCCGGAAATGCCGCAGCGCTGAACAACCGCGGCCGATTGCGCCATGCGCGCGGTGATCATGCAGGTGCCGCGCAGGATTTTTCCGCCGCTTTGCGTAGTCAACCCGACTATGCGAATGGCTGGTTGAATCTCGCCGCTGCGCAGCAAGCATTGCAGGATTTTATCGGCGCCGAAACCAGCGCACGGCGCGCGTTGGTACTCGCGCCCAACTGGCCGGATGCGTGGTTCGTGCTCGGCACCGCATTGGCGAAACAGCAGCGCGGCGATGATGCGATCGCCGCGTATCGCACCGCACTTTCGCACGCGCCGCGGCACGCGCAAGCAGCCTACAACCTCGCGCTCGAACTCGAAGACAAAGGTGACTGGCACGCCGCCGCACGCGCCTGCGAACGCGCGTTCGCCGCCGCACCCGATGCTTATCTGGCGCTGGCCGAACTGGTGTTTCTGAAACGTCGGTTGTGCGAATGGGACGGATTGGATCTGCTCAGCGCGCGTTTGCTCGCTGCGGTTGATCGCGACGAAGCAGGCATCACGCCATTCTCGTTTCTCGCCGAAGCCGCCACACCAGCTCAGCAGTTGAAATGCGCGCGACGTTTCGCCGAAACGCAGCAGACGGTGGCCGCACCGCTGGCCGCACGATTGCATTTTCCGTCCGCGCGCAAAACCGCACCGGCTGCCGAGAAATTGCGTGTCGGTTTTTTTTCCGCAGGCTTCGGCGAACATCCGACCGCGCTGCTGATTTTCGAATTGATCGAACGCCTGCGCGACTCGTCGATTCACACGATCGCCTTTGCGACCACGCGCGACGACGGCGGCAGTTCGCGCCAGCGCCTGATTGCGAGCTTCCACGAATTCCATGATCTCGGCGGACTCACGCTCGAACAAACGGCGCGCGCGGTGGATGCGGCCACGCCGGATATCCTGATCGATCTCGACGGATATTGCAGCGGCTCGATGCCCCCGCTGTTTGCGCTCAAGATCGCGCCGATCCAGATCAACTGGCTGGCATATCCGGGCACGCTCGGTGCGGTCTATTACGATTATCTGATCGCCGATGATTTTGTCGTGCCGGCGGCGCAATGCGTCTTCTACAGCGAAGCCATCGCGCGATTGCCGCGCTGTTTCCAGCCAAACGACAGCACACGCGTCATCACCGCGCCGTTATCGCGCGCCGAGTACGGCCTGCCCGAAAGCGGCATCGTCTTCGCCAGTTTCAACAATAGCTACAAGTTTACTTTGCGC
>JANXUW010000654.1 GCA_025351985.1 Pseudolysobacter sp. | reverse complement strand
TGCGCAAAATCGCGCGCGACGGACTGGATCGAAAGCTGGTCTTCTGTGTAACGGAAATCCATGAATGCTCCTGGATGATGCGCCGTTCGCGCTGATGCGCTGCCGGCGTCGTTGCAAAGCGTTTATTGTAACGTTTTCGCTGGTTCTGCGGGCGCCGGATGCGAGCGATGCTGCGCGATCAGCCATGGAAACAGGCGCTCGTCGGCGTAGACGCGATCCCAGATATTGTGGCCATCGTCATCGTATTCGGTGTAGCCCGGATGGCCGCCGAGATCGAGCAGCGCGGTGACCAGCCAGCGCGGACCAAAACGGTCGCTGCGGCCACCGTCGCCGTAACGCCGATCGGTGGCGTGATCGTTGATGCCGTGGAAAATCCACAGCGGAATAGCCACGATGCGATTCAATCCCTCGAACGCACTGCCGCCACTGATCGGCACACCCGCAGCGAAAACGTCCGGATAAGCCTTGAACGTATCCCACACCGCCGAACCGCCGGTGGAAAGTCCGGTCAGGTAAATGCGATCCGTGTCGATGCTGAATTCGGCTTGCACTTTCGCCACGACCTCGATGATTTCATCGGGATTCCAGCGTTCGACACGACTCTGCGGCGCCACCAGAAAAACCGGCTGCCGCGCGCGATGCTCCGGGCTCAAAAAGTTGGCAAACAGGCTGCCGGTGTTCTGCGTGACCTGCGCCTCGTTGTCGTCGCCGATCTGGCCGCTGCCGTTGAGGAACACGATGAGCGGCAACGGTTTCGCGCGCTGGTAAGCATCGGGCACAAGGACGCGATACGGCGTGCCGCTGCCGTCGGCATGGGTGTTGCGTCGGAGCATATCCTCGGCCTCGACAGCGCTGGCGGATGTCGCAAAAACCGCCGCGGCCAAATACATCAGCAAGAACGCTTGCAGCGGCAACAGGTATGGCGAGAAAAAGGTTTTCGCGCGAATCGAGTTCATCATCGAGAAGGCAGATAGACTGATCTTGAAGTTTAGCGGACAGTCTCGCGCCAATGCGTGTTCTCACGAAATCGGCACGTCATTTTTAATGCCTGCGGGCAGACGAAACGAACCCCGTGCAATCGACGAATTCTCCAGCCAAGTGCTGCAAAAAGTATTGCCTTGACGTAACGACAGCGGCTCATTATCCTGCCATTTATCTTTCGATCAAGATGAAAGGATAAATATTGGATCTCGCCGCGACATCCGCTTTATTCCGCCTGCTTTCCGACCCGACGCGCGTGCGTCTACTGGCGTTGCTGGAGCGCGAGGAATTGACCGTGGCGGAACTGTCATCAGTGCTGCGCCTGGCACAGCCGCGCGTGTCAACGCACCTGGCCAAGCTCAAGGAAGCTGAACTTGTGCGTGATCGTCGCGCTGGTGTGTCGGCGTATTACCGATTGAATGGCGAGCTCGAATCGAAACAAAGTGTGCTGCTCGCCGCGCTCAAGGAATCGATCGAGGACGCCTTGCTGCACGACGATCTCGAACGCCTGCCGAGCGTGCTTGCGCAACGTGCGCGGGAGCAGAACTGGGCCGACAGCGTGGCCGGCGACATGGAGCGTCACTATTCGCCGGGCCGTACCTGGGAAGCGCTCGCACGCTCGATGTTGATGTTGCTGCAGACCGGTGACGTGCTCGATATCGCCTCGGGCGACGGCGTGCTGGCCGAGTTGCTCGCGCCGCGCGCAAGATCGGTGTTGTGCCTCGATGCGAGCGAACGCGTGGTCAGCGCGGCGCGCGAACGTCTGAAAAATATCAGCAATGTCGAGGTGCAAGTCGGCGACATGCACAAGCTCGCGCTTGGTTCGCGCAGTTTTGATCTCGTGCTGATGATGCACGCACTGACTTACAGCGAAAAACCCGCACAGGCGGTAAGCGAGGCCGCGCACGTGCTCAAGCCCGGCGGCCATCTGCTGGTGTGCACGCTCGGCGGGCATGCTCACAGGAATGTGGTCGAACCGTTCGATCATCGCAATCTCGGTTTCAAGCCGGATGAATTGCGCGGTTTCGCGCGCAAGGCCGGCTTGAAAGTCATCGCCTGCGAACACATCACGCGCGAACGCCGCCCGCCGCATTTCGAAGTATTGACGCTGCTGGCGATCAAGCCTTGAGAAAGCTCATGCAGCATTTGCACGTCATCCCAGCGAAGGCTGGGATCCAGTTCTTCAGGCGTTAAAACAAGAACTGGATTCCAGCCTTCGCTGGAATGACGAACTACTTGCTTCACGCTCGTCTGTCTCTCGTTTAGCCGTAAAAACGTTTATAAGGCAACAAACCATGAGCCATCAACTTCCGTATCTGCATCCCGAGCGCGTCGCGCTGCTGCTTGATGCCGTCAGGCGCCGAATTCTCATCATCGATGGCGCGATGGGCACGATGCTGCAGAGTTATACGCTGGACGAATCCGGCTATCGCGGCACGCGTTTTGCGCAGGGCCTTGATGCACATCACGCGCACGAACATCATGGCGTCGGCTGCGACCTGAAAGGCAATAACGACCTGCTCACGCTCACCCAGCCCGACATCATCAAGGCCGTACACAAGGCGTATCTCGATGCCGGTGCGGACATGGTCGAAACCAACACCTTCAATGCCACGCGCATCAGCCAGGCCGATTATCACCTCGAACACCTCGTGGTCGAACTGAACCGCGAAGGCGCACGTATCGCGCGCGAAGTCTGCGATGCCAAAACACGTGAGACGCCGGATCAGCCGCGTTTCGTCATCGGCGTACTCGGGCCAACGAGCCGCACCGCATCGATTTCTCCGGACGTCAACAATCCGGGATTCCGCAACGTGACTTTCGACGAGCTCGTCGAAACCTATCGCGAAGCCGGTAATGGTCTGATCGATGGCGGCGCCGACGTGCTCATGGTCGAAACCATTTTCGACACACTGAACGCGAAGGCCGCGTTGTTCGCGATCGACACGCTGTTCAACGATCGCGGCGCACGTTTGCCGGTGATGATTTCCGGCACGATCACCGACATGTCCGGGCGCACCTTGTCGGGCCAGACCGCCGAGGCGTTTTATTATTCGCTGCGCAATAGCAAGCCGCTATCGATCGGTTTGAACTGCGCGCTCGGCGC
>JANXUW010000607.1 GCA_025351985.1 Pseudolysobacter sp. | reverse complement strand
AGCGATTTCACCACACTGCGCTGGATCAAGCAGGAACTCGACGACACCTTGCAGCAGGCGTTGCGCGCGCTGCAGACCTATGTCGAAGACCCTTCCGACAGCAGCCAGATCCAGCTTTGCGCCAACAATCTGCATCAGGTGCAGGGCACATTGCGCATGGTCGAGCTGTATGGCGCGGCGATGGTTGCCGAGGAAATGGAGCGGCTCGCGCAGGATCTGCTCAGCGGACAGGTAAGTCCGCAGGAAGATACTTACAGCGTGTTGATGCGCGGTATTGTGCAACTGCCCGATTATCTCGAACGCCTGCAAAGTGGGCACAAGGACATTCCGATTGTCCTGCTGCCGCTGCTCAACGATTTGCGTGCGTGTCGTGGGCAGAAATTGCTGTCCGAGTCGGCGTTATTTGCCCCGAATCTCGACGCTGCCTTGCCGGCGTCTGCAGGTGGCGCGACGCAGTTGATCGCGCCGCTCGAAATGCGTGCGCAAGCGGGCAATTTGCGCACGGCGTATCTGGCAGCGTTATTAAAATGGTTTCGCGATGACGCGGCGACCGGTCCGCTGGATCGCTTGCTGAGTATTCTCGATCGTTTGCGTGGTCTGTGCGTTTCGGTGGAATCGCGCCGTCTTTGGTGGGTCGCCGCTGGTGTGATCGAGGGCGTGCAAAGTCACAGCATCGAACCGAGTGTCACGCTCAAGTTGCTGTTCGGCAAAATCGATCGCGAAATCCGTCGACTGCAGGAAGACGGCGAAATTGCCCTGCGCAGCGACCCAACGCGCGAGCTCGTAAAAAACCTCTTGTATTACGTCGCGCATGCACGCGATGCCGGCCCGCGCAGCACCGAACTTCGTGCGACCTACAAGCTGAATTCATTGTTGCCGAGCGACCAGGAACTGCGCCACGCCAAAGGCAGCGTATCCGGCCACAATCGCACCTTGCTCGACACCGTTGCCGTGGCGATTCGCGACGATTTGCTGCGCGTGAAAGAATCGCTGGATATCTTCCTGCGCTCGCATAGCCGCGAACCCGGGCAATTGCAGGCGCAGGCCGAAGTGCTGGATCGCGTTGGCGATACCCTGGGCATGCTCGGTCTGGGTATTCCGCGCCGTCTGGTTGGTGAACAGCGTCAGGCGCTGGCCGACATCGCCGCTGGCGTGCGTCCGGTTGAAGAGTCTTCATTGCTGGATATCGCCGGCACCTTGATCTACGTCGAATCCTCACTCGACGATCATATCGAGCGTCTTGGCGCGACCGAAGAAAGTGCCGAACCGGCCGGATTCCTCGAACACCTGCCGACCACCGAAGTGCGTCGCATTCTCGATGCATTGATGCAGGAAGCCGCGACCAACCTGGCGCAGGCGAAACAGGAAATCATTTCGTTTATCGAGGCGCCATGGATGCACTCGCACATGACGCAGATCCCGCATCGACTCGAAGAAGTCTCCGGTGCGTTGATCATGCTTGACTTGGTCGAGCCCGCGCACTTCATGACCGCGATCCAGCGTTTTGTCGAAGTCGAATTACTGCAGCACAAACGTGTACCGACGGCGGCGCAGCTGGATCGGCTCGCCGATGCGTTTGCGTCGATGGAATATTATCTGGAAGCCACGCGTGAGCGCCGCAGCGGGCGCGAAGAAATTCTCAATGCGACGCGCAGCAGTTTGACGGCGCTGGGTTATTGGCCGATCCCGCAGCGCGAACCCGTTTCGTGGGCTGGCACGCTGGAAGCCTCTGCCGCAGTGCATGCCGAAGCGATTCCCGAGCATCGTGCAGCGGCAGAATTTGTGCCAGAAGCCGAGTTCGTCGCGCCAGCGCTGGCGTTCGAGGAGCCGGTCGAAACCCAGGCCGCCGCGCCGCAAATCGTGCCAGTGATCGAGACGCAGACGTCGGTGCCAACAGAGGCGTCACCCGTTGTTTCTACTCTCTCTGCACCGACGCATGAAGCCATCACCGATGCCGCAGATGAGTACATCGAAATCGAGGAAGAGATCGAGGAAGAAGTACCCGAGTACGACTTCAGTCCGGCCACGACACATTTCGAATCGGTGACCACGAATGAAATCGACGCCGATATCCGCGGTGTTTTCCTCGAAGAAGTCGCCGAAGAAATCGAGAGTTTGCATAACACCGTTGCGGCATGGCGGACAAATCCGCAAGACCTGGCCAAACTCACGCCGATACGCCGTTCGTTCCATACGCTGAAAGGCTCCGGTCGCCTTGTCGGTGCCGCGGCGATCGGCGAGTTCGGCTGGAAAATCGAGAATCTGTTGAATCGCGTGCTGGATCGCACACTTCAGCCGAACGTGGATGTCGAGGCAGTGATCGCGCGCGCGGTCGATGCTTTGCCCGGTCTGCTTGCCGCGCTCAGCGGGGCGGGTGATGTCGATGCCGACCTGGGCGAAATCGTCTATCACGCCGACCGCCTGGTGGCGGGGGGCGAAATTAACGCGCTGGAAAATCCGCGGTTGCGTATGCGCACGATCAAGCGTGTGGTCCGCCGCCGAGTTTTGCGTTCTTCGCTGGCGCCGGTGCCGACGACTGCTGCGGTGTCGCCATCCGTCGAGCCTGCAACGCTGTCGAGCGAGATGCCAACACAGAC
>JANXUW010000599.1 GCA_025351985.1 Pseudolysobacter sp. | reverse complement strand
CCACTGGCTGGTTGCCGATTTATTTCGGGCTTTGGGCCGCACTGTGTTTTCTGCTGCAGATAGTGCTTGCGTCGCGCTTGCTGCGCACGCTGGATGTGCGTACGCCGCTCGCGCATGTTTCCGGCGTTCTGTTGTTGAGTTATACGCCGGTGCTGTTCATGCGTATCGGGCAGAACACCTTGCTTGCGCAATTCATCCTGCTTGCGACCATCGAAATCTATGTGCGTGGCAAACGTGACGGCCTGACTCGGCGCGACTGGATCCTGTTCAGCGCATGGCCCGTGCTGGCGCTGCTGGTGCATCCGTATCTTGCCGTCATGGCCGGGCTGATGTTCTGCATCAGCCTGGTCGATCAACGGCGGATGCGACGTTTGTCGACGTCGCAGGCAGTGCAATATTTCGCCGCGCTGTTAATCGCAGGATTGGCACTGAGTTATTGCGGCGGATTTTTTTTCGCCAGCCGCAACTATGGCGACTACGGCGTGTATTCCCTGAACCTGCTCGCGCCGTTCGTGCCGTTCGCCGAAACCACGCTGGGCGGATGGCTCGGCACGAGTTCGCCGACCATTCCGGATATTCATCAATGGGACGGCGGTTGTTATCTCGGCGCGGGAATCTTGCTGTTGTTGTTGCTCGCCGTGTCCGCCTGGCGCAGCGCAGCTTCGAGTCTGCGCCGACATGTCACGCTGGCGATGACATTTGCACTACTGCTGTTGTTCGCGATCTCCAATCGCATCGGTTTCGGCGAACACGAACTGCTGCACATTCCGCTGCCGGATTCGGTGATTTCTCTGCTCAGCACGTTGCGTGGATCGGGGCGTTTTGCGTGGTTGCCGATGTATGCCGGCGTGACATTTTTGATCGTGCTGATCCTGCGTCGATTCGGCGCGCGCGCAGGTAGTTTGATCCTGTGTACCGCCGCGCTGCTGCAACTCGCCGATGTTGCACCGATGCAGGCATCGCGCCGCGCCGGCACGGCGCTGGCACATACACCGAACATCCATGTCGATACCTGGCAACGCCTGATCGCGGCGCACCGGGATATTTTTCAGTACCCGTCGTTCGAATGCGGCGCGCTTTTTGGCCGCGGCATTCCCGGCACGCATTTCAGTGAACTCGAAATCGAATGGATCGCCGCCCAATTGAATCGCCCCACCAACAGCGCATACCTCGCGCGACCGCACAAGGATTGCGCGCAGGAACAGATCGAGGCGATCGGCAATAACGCGGTGCCGGGCCGCTTATACCTTTATCGCAGTTCGGAAGATGTCGGTGCTTACCTTGCCGCCAACGGCGTGAAGATGGACCGTTGTGGTGTGCTCGATGATGTCGTAGTTTGCTCGGCTGATCAGGACTTGTCGACGTTGCAGCCGTGACGCAACGCCTGGAAATCTCGCACCAGAAATCTGGCAATCCTGGTCGCAGCAACCTAGCTTTTCGCGGCAGCAGGATCCGCGTGATTCGCCTTGATGAAATCGACCAGTTCCTGAAATTTTGGCGCGACCGCACCTTCGACCGCGTGGTACGTCGCCGTGGTGCCGGCGACAGTGATGTCGAGTTGATACTGGCGCTGTTCCGATCCCGCTCGCGCCGCGGTGGCGAGTGGTTTTTCCGCTTGCACCGCGCGCACCAGTTCGTCCAGTTTTTGTTTTTCACTGGCCGCGAGTGTGCCTGAGGCAAGTACGATGGCCGGGCGTGTGCCAAGAAAATCGCCGCTCTGCTGCAGCCTGACTTCGATGATTCCTGACACACGCACCTCGCTGAGTTTCAGAGTCCGACCGTTTTCCAGGCGTTGCGCACGAGCTTCTGTTCCGCCGCGCCGTACAAATCTTTTGCTACCTGGATCGTGAGGTCGCGGCAATCGGCAAAACCCGAATTCGGTCGCAACCGATTGCACAATACTTCATACCAGATCGCACCGGCTTTATCCCACGAATAACCGGTTGGCGACAACGTGGTCGCGGCAAGATAGAACGCGCGATTCGGGATGCCGGAATTGATGTGCACGCCGCCGTTGTCCTGCGTGCCCTTGACGTATTTCTTCATGTTGTCGGGCTGCGGATCCTTGCCTAGCACCGGATCGTCGTAAGCCGTGCCCGGCGCACTCATCGAGCGCAGCGCGACGCCATGAACCTTCTTCGTCAACAGCCCCTGGCCGATCAG
>JANXUW010000585.1 GCA_025351985.1 Pseudolysobacter sp. | reverse complement strand
CGATGCCGCCGTCGAAAAAGCCTATGGCGGCAAGCGCAAAATTCACTGGATGGAAATCTACGCCGGCGAGAAAGCCAACAACCAGTTCGGTACGTGGCTGCCGAACGCGACGGTCGATGCGTGTCGCGAATATCTGGTATCGATCAAGGGCCCGCTGACCACGCCGATCGGCGGCGGTATTCGCTCGCTCAACGTCGCGTTGCGCCAGATGCTTGATCTCTACGTGTGCCTGCGCCCGGTGCGTTGGTTCAAGGGCGTGCCGTCGCCGGTCAAGCATCCGGAAAAAGTCGAGATGG
Source organism: Pseudolysobacter sp. (assembly GCA_025351985.1). GTDB lineage: Bacteria > Pseudomonadota > Gammaproteobacteria > Xanthomonadales > Rhodanobacteraceae > Pseudolysobacter. Next base: position 17,844 of record JANXUW010000585.1, on the reverse strand, counting down.
TGATCTTCCGCGAAAACTGCGAAGACATCTACGCCGGTATCGAGTTCGAAGCCGGCACCGATGCGAACAAGAAATTCCTGGCTCTGTTCAAGGAAAATTTCCCGAAAGAGTTCAGCAAGATTCGTTTCCCGGAAACCTCCGGCATCGGCATCAAGGCCGTGTCGAAAGACGGTTCAGAGCGCCTGATCCGTGCTGCGATCGAATATGCGATTACCAACAATCGCAAGAGCGTGACCTTGGTGCACAAGGGCAACATCATGAAGTTCACCGAAGGCGCATTCCGCAACTGGGGTTATGCCCTGGCCGAGCGCGAATTCGGCGACAAGGTGTACACGTGGGAACAGTGGGAAAAAACCAAGGCGGCAAAAGGCGAGGCCGAAGCGAATGCCGAGCAGAAAGCCGCGCTCGCGTCCGGCAAGATTCTCATCAAGGATGCGATCGCCGACATCACCCTGCAGCAGGTGCTGACGCGCCCCGAAGAATTCGACGTGATCGCCACGCTGAATCTCAACGGCGATTATCTGTCGGATGCGCTCGCCGCGCAGGTCGGCGGCATCGGCATCGCGCCGGGCGGCAACATCAATTACCTCACCGGTCACGCCGTGTTCGAAGCCACCCACGGCACTGCGCCGAAATACGCGGGACTGGACAAGGTCAACCCGGGCTCGGTCGTGCTGTCCGGCGAAATGATGCTGCGTTACATGGGCTGGACCGAAGCCGCCGACGCGATCATCAGCGCGATGGACAAGGCGATCGCCAGCAAGCGCGTGACCTACGATTTCGCGCGTCAGATGGAAGGCGCCACCGAAGTCAAATGCTCCGAGTTTGCGGATGAATTGATCAAGGGTCTGTAAGTTTTCTTGACCTGACACGACGAGGCGCTGCGGCGCCTCGTTGTTTTTCTGCGGCACCGCTTTTATTCGCGAATCGGTTTGCTCTGCGGAAAACCGTACAGCCAGCCCTGCACAAAATCGCAGTCCATCGCGTGCAACAGATCACGTTGCGATTCGGTCTCGACGCCTTTCGCGATCACTTGCAATCCGCTCTGATGACATAGCGCAATCATCGATTGGCACAATCGGCGCTGATGTGTGTTTTGTTCGATTTGAGCGATGAACGGCTCCGCCAGTTTGACCGCATCCACCGGCAAACTGGTCAGCGAATTCAGGCTGGAATGCCCGCTGCCGAAATGATTGATCACGATCTGGTGGCCACGCTCGCGCAGCAGCGGCAACACGTTTTCGACATCCTCGATCATGATGCTTTCAGTCAGCTCCAACATGAGCCGTTCGGGCCGCACGCGGTATTCGGCATGCAGCCAGTCGAGCAGGCCGACGATGCTTTTGTCGCGCAGGTCGTGCGCGGTGATGGTGACGAGCAGGCACAAAGTCGGCGGCGCGCGACTGAGTTCGATGAACGCCTGTGTCATCACCCATAGGGTCATTTCGCCGATCAGGCCAGCCTCTTCGGCTAACGGCAGAAAACGTTTCGGCGAAACACTGCCGAATTCTGCCGAGGTCCAGCGCAGCAGCACCTGATAAAAACTCACATTGCCGGAATCGAATTGCACCACCGGCTGATAGACCACGCTGAACTCGTGCCAGATTCCCTGGCGCATCGCTGCCAGCAATCGCTGGCGCTCGGCAATTTCTTCGCGCATGGCTTCATCGAACACCACGATGGCATTGCCACCGCGGCCTTTGGCGCGATACAGCGCGATGTCGGCTTCACGCAATACGTCGTCGATCGAGCGCGATTCGGGTTGTTCGTTGAAGCTCAAACCGATACTGGCCTGGAGATAAAACCGCTGTCCTCCGAGCTGCAGCGGCCTGCCGATCTCGGTCAGAATTTTGCGCAGCAAGGTGACCCCGCTGCGCTCGTCAGTCTGCGACTGATACAACGCAAATTCGGCTTCTGCCGTGCGGAACAGTCGCAGATGCGGTTCGTCATGGCGTTGCAGGATATGCGTCACCGCCTGCAATAACCGATCGCCGATGGCATGACCCCAGGTATTGTTGATCTGACTGAAACGGTCGATCGTCAACAACGCCAGACAATACGGCGTCAACGGCTCAGCCTGCCGTGCTGCCAGGGTGCGCAGCGAGTGATCGTTGCGCAAGCCGGTAAGCGCATCGTAATCGATCCGATGCAACAGCTCGATGCGCGCCAGTCGTGCACCGACGATTGCGACGTAACACCGGGTGATCAAAATCGTTTCCATGACGATGGCAACCCCGAGCAAAAGCTGCGATTCGGGATGTTCGGACAGCGGTGCCGGCAAACTGCCGAGCACGTACATCGGCGCAGCAATCGCGATAAAAATCAAGGCCACGCGCCAGCGTCCCCACGCCGGATAGGCTGACAAACCGGGATCGGCCAGATGCCCCATTTGCGGCAGCAACGCCGCCACGCCCACCAGCGTGGATGACAGCCACGCGAATACGTACCAGCGTCCGTCATGCGCGGTACTCGGCATGTGCAACTGCGGACCGTGGAAATTCAGCCAGAGCAGATCACCCAGCACCATTGCCAGCAATGCGAGCGTTAGCAAGCTCAACAACACGCTATTGCGCCGCGCAGTAAGCACAATGCTTAGGGCGCCAGCGAGCAGACTCAGTCTGACCAATGGCGGCCACAACAACACCCAAAAATTAGTGTTGGCCGAATCGATCTGATCCCACCAGACGATCAACAGATAACGCAATTCAAACAGGCTGCAACCCAGACAGATGATTGTGATATCCAGCCATAGCACCGGATTTCGTGCCAGCGTGCGCCGTCGCGTGATCGCAATGCAATAGCCGAGGAGACTGATGGTGACGCCAAAACCGAGCGACTTGTGCAAGCTCGACTGCGCATCAACGAACAACGGCAACAGGCCATGCAGCAGCGACAGCACGCTCCATGCCAACAACCAATGCCACGGCCGGCCCGGTACCGGTCGATAGCGCTGAATGCCGTAGCACACCGCGATCAAGGTGAGTATCTGCTGTGTTATTCGGATCAGCTGATGCGGGTTGTAGCCGGTCTTCAGCGATACCGACTGGATAACCAGCAACGCGCCTTGCAACACACAGAATACGAATGCCAGCCAATACCGCTGCAGTAGAAAACGCACTCGATCGGACAGCGCGAATTTGGCCACAACGAAAAACCCCCGCTGCGATGATATTTCATTCATCGGCTGTCCAGCGCAAATTGGACTCTCCATGTTCAGGCGTTTTTGCGACCGGTTTTCCGTACCACCAGCCTTGTGCAAAATCGCAATCCATCGCCAGCAATATTTCGTGCTGGGCACAGGTCTCGACGCCTTCGGCGACGACTGCCCAACCGTTCTCGCGGCACATGCTGATCAAAGCCCCACACAAAGCGCGACGGTTCAGATCGTGCTCGATATTCTTGATGAAAGCGATATCCAGCTTGACGCTGCTGACCGACAAGGTCATGAGGTAACTCAGGCTGGAATAACCGGTGCCGAAATCGTCGATCGCGATCTTGTAACCGCGCTCGCGCAGCAGCGGCGGGATGTGCTCGAAATCCTCGATCACCGCGCCCTCCGTGAACTCCAGTGTGATGCGCGCGGGGTCGATGGCATACACCCCGGCAAGCCGATCGAGGATTGGCAGGAATTCCGGATCGCACAAATCGTGAGCCGAGATATTTATCGACAGATGCTGATCTTCCGGCATCTCGCTCAGCTGCAAAAATGCCTGCGAAAGCACCCAATGCGTGATCTCGCAAATCAAGCCGGCTTTTTCCGCGATCGGAATGAACACCGCCGGCGAAACCTCGCCCAATTGCGGCGATGTCCAGCGCAGCAATACTTCGTGCGATTGGCTCGCGCCGCTGGCCAGTGTGACGATTGGCTGATAGACCAGTCTGAATTCGGCGCCCATGCCTTGGCGCAAGGCGTTGGCGATACGATGGCGCTCGGTGATCTCGGAATGCATCTGCGGCACGAACATGCTGAGCGTATTCGCGCCTTGCCGCTTTGCCCGAAACAGTGCAGTTTCGGCATCGCGCAGCAGGGTCTCGGGTGATGTGCCGATGGCGTCGGCATTCTGGCTGATGCCGATGTTGGCAGACAGGTAAAACTTGTGCTCTTCAACGTGCAACGGTAGCCGCAGTTTCTGCAACAAATCATGCGACAGGCGTTTGAGCAGCTTGCCTTGTCTTACGGAATAAATGGGCAACAACAGCGCAAAAACATCACCCTGCATGCGATAAAGTTGCACGCGGCGTTGCTTGCCTTCGCGCAGCATCCGTGCAACGGCAAACAAGACCTGATCACCAACGTCGTATCCCCACGTGTGGTTGATCTGGCTGAATTTGTTGATATCGAACAAGGCCAGCGCAAACGGCGTCGCGGACGTATGCCATACCGCCAATGTCTTGTGCAACGCATTCTCATTCGGCAGACCGGTCAGCGCATCGTTTTCGATACGATGCAGCAGTTCGCCGCGCGCGCTGTGCATGCTGCGAATCGCGATATTGCAGCGTGCCAGCAGAACGGCCTGCATGATGATCGCGGTGACAATCATCAACCCCGTTTCAGGGTGCTGTTGCAATGGCCACGACGTATCCGCCAATGCGACCAGCGCCAAGCAGATTAAGCAAAAAATCAGCGTGAGCTGGGCGCGTCCCCAGGGTCGATAAACCGATTCGCCGGCTTCGGTCAAACTTCGCATACCCGGATTGAGCGCGGCCAGGCCAAACAGAGTCAGTCCGAGCACTACCACGACATTCCATGACTGGCTGTAAGCCGGCAAGGGCAAACCGTGCGATAGCGACAAATCCAGACGCATGATTTCGGTGATCAACAACGCCGCCTGGGCGAGCAAGATCAGCGACAACGACAAACTGAACCGACGCATCGTCAGCGCCACGCCCATGATCCCGCCAGCAATCAACACGTGCACCATCGGCAATAGCAATATCCGCAGGCTGGCGAGCGGATCATCACCAACCAAATGCCACAGCTCCGCGCTGATGTAACGCAGCATCAGCAGAGCACCGCACAGCGTGATGATCGCAATATCCAGCCAGACCAGCAGATCACGAGTCAGGTTGCGATAGCGCATAACCATGGCGAAAAAAGCGATCGTCAGCAGGTTCGAAACGAAAATCAGCGCGAGGCGCCAAGTCGAATCGGTTTGCGTGTTCATCAGTGCGCGCAGAAACCATAACGACACACTGGCGCCGAGCAGCAGCCAGGGCAATGCGTGCATGGGCTGGTGACGATAGATTCCGTAAATCAGCGCGACGGATATCGTGAGGCAGACTGCGCTGCGCGCAACATCGGCCAATTGCGGCAAATCCTTGCGTATCAATAGAACAAGAATACACAGCGCTGACAGAACCAGCAGATACGCGAAACACAGGACATAGAGCTTTCGCGAGGACGGCAGATCCCGCTCGCTCAAGCTGTCACTATGCGATCGCCACTCCATAGCGCCCACCGTTCGGTTGGTCTTCTACAAAATATTAGCGCATGCGCTGGATTTTTGTTTGCACGCCAGCGTACCTACGCATGATTTTTCTTACACCCCATCCTCGAAAACCGCTGGCAGAGTCGCCAAGGCGGATTCAGACACCGCCATGGCTTATTGATGCGCACATCGGGCGGAAACCATGGGTTTGGCATTTTTGTCTTGCGGCGTTTTTTGCGACCCGGCGTGCAATTCCGCCAAGGGCGCGGTTTGGGTTGCTTCAAGCGCCGTAGCGGTCGACAGATAGCCGTGGGCGAACAATAGTCCCCTGGATTGCTGGTGCAGGGCTTGCCAAAACGATTTCATGCATGTCTCGCTGCGTCTGATGAGGAATCGATGGCCGCGACGAAATCTGCGTGCGGCCTGCCCGTACAAAATTTTCCATGCGCAGCCGCAGCGAAGAATGCTGTGGCCGCAAACGCTCTTACTTGAGCTGGATCAAAGATAGGCTTGCCAAGGCAAAGCAAAAAGCGAATGCTTTGCAACATCTGCTTGAAGAAAACTCAAGATGAGCAAACCCGACCTGTATGCCTTGCAAGCCTTTGTCACCGCGGCACGCACGCGCAACCTGACGCGCGCCGCCGAGCAATTGCATTTGACCGTGAGTGCACTGAGTCATCAGATGCGCGGGCTTGAAGAACGCCTCGGCAAACGCCTGTTCACGCGCAGCCCGCGCGGCGTCAGCCTGACCGACGACGGCCAGCGCCTGCTCAGCGCCGTGGAAGGTCCGATGGACAGTATCGATCGTGCGTTTGCGCAATTGCATGGCCGCAGCAATACCGCCTTTACCCTCAGTGCGATGCAGTCGTTTGCGTCGAGTTGGCTGATGCCGCGGCTCGGACGATTTCTGGCGTTGAATTCCGGACTCGAGTTGAATCTGCAGACCAGCGCCGAACTGGTCGATTTCAGCCGCGAAAGTGTCGACGCCGCGCTGCGTTTCGGTCCCGGCAAATGGCCGGGATTATTGGCCGATCATCTGTTCGACGAATGGATCACGCCGGTCGCCAGTCCGCTGCTGTTGCAACGCCTCGGCAAACCCAAGCTTGCCAACTTCGCCGGTTACCCGCTGCTGGCCGATCCCGGCAATCGCTGGCGCGACTGGTTCAAGCAATTCGGTGGTACGCCACCGAAACGTTACGTCGCAAGTTTCGACGATCCCGAAATGCTGCTCAAGGCCGCGGTCGAAGGCATGGGCATTGCTATGGGTCGTCACACGATGACGCAGCCGCTGCTCGACAACGGACGACTCGTGAGTCTGACCACACGCAAGATGGCGTCGAAATACGCGCACTATCTCGTGTATCCGCCGCGCTCGGCCGAACTGCCTGCACTCATCGCGTTTCGCCAATGGCTGCTCGCCGAAGTGCAGGCCGAGGCACCGCCGCTACGCAAGAAGCCAATCGGTGGCTAGACTGCGGACATGAATGCTGTCGACCCGATCGGTCCGCCCGACGACGAATCCCTTGCGCGCGATTGCGCGCTGGAAATCCGCCGTCGATTCGCCGACTACAACACGCGATTTCGCGCGGTCACGCAGCGCGCCAAACGTCGCTTCGAACAACGCGACTGGGCCGCCGCACGGCTGGATTCGGTCGAGCGTATCGAGCTGTACGATCTTTGCGCCGGTGAGACCACCGCATGGCTCGAAACCACGCTCGGCGCACGTGCGACCGAGCGCGATTTGTGGGCGCGGATTTTCCGCAATTACAGCGAACTGATCGCCGCGCTGCTCGATCAGGAAATGAACAAGACGTTTTTCAACACGCTGACGCGACGTTTTTTCAAGACGCGTGGCGTCGATGCGGCGATCGAATTTGTCGCGCTCGATATCGAGCCGACCGATGCCATTACGCATCCGGTGGCGCGGCACAATTACATCGCTACGCAGGATCTGGTCGCGCTGTTCCGCCGCGCGCTGGAAGACTATCCGTTCGCCGCGGCGTTCGCCGATGCCGAAGCGTGCGCGCAACGCGTGGCGCTAGCCGTCACTCAACGCATCGGTCATTGGGGCGTCGAGCCGGTGCGCGCGCTGGAGCTGCTCGAAACGGTGTTTTATCGCGAGCGCCGTGCCTATCTGGTCGGGCGCATCTTCGGCGACGAACGCTTCGCGCCGTTCGTCATGGCGCTGGTGCACGACGAGCACGGCATCCGTGTCGATGCAGTGCTGACCGAACGCGATCATGTCGCGGTTTTGTTCGGTGTCACGCGCGCGTATTTCCAGGCCGACCTCGCCACCGTCGGCGATGCCGTGGTGTTCCTGCGCACCTTGCTGCCACGCAAGCCGATCGATGAACTTTACACCGTGCTCGGTCGCGCCAAGCAGGGCAAGACCGAACGCTACCGGCACTTTTTCCATTACCTCGATACGCATGCCGACGAATGTTTTGTGCACGCCGACGGCGAGCGCGGCATGGTCATGGCGGTGTTCACGCTGCCGTCGTATCCGCTGGTGTTCAAACTGATCCGTGACCGTTTCGCGTATCCGAAAGAAATGCTGCGTCAGGATGTGATGGACAAGTATCAGCTGGTGTTCAAGCACGATCGTGTCGGGCGCCTGGTTGACGCCCAGGAATTTCGCCACCTGCGTTTTCAGCGCGCGCAATTCGCGCCCGCCGTGCTCGATGAATTGCTCACCAGTTGCCGCGATAGCGTGATCGAGGATGGCGATGAAATCATCCTGATCCACATGTACGTCGAGCGTCGCCTGCGCCCGCTCAACCTGTTTGTGCGCGAGGCGCCAATGCACCTCGTGCGCACTGCCGTGCTCGACTACGGCCAGGCGATCAAGGATCTCGCCGCGAGCAATATTTTCCCGGGCGATCTGCTGCTGAAAAACTTCGGCGTGACGCGCCACGGCCGCGCGATTTTCTACGACTACGATGAGCTTTGCCTGCTCAGCGAATGCCGCTTCCGCGCGATGCCGCAAGCGCGCGACGAAAGCGATGAAACGGTCGCCGCAGGTGATTGGGTGTATGTCGGCCAGAACGATGTTTTCCCCGAGCAATTTCTGCGTTTTCTCGGTCTCAGCGAACCGCTGCGCGAGGCGCTGATGGAAACCCACGGCGAAATTTTCGACGTGCGCTGGTGGCTCGCGCAGCAGGAGCGCATCAAGCAAGGTGTCTACGCCGATCTGCCGCCGTATGTGGATGCCAACCGCGTCGTCTGCGACTAGCCGCGCGACCAGGACCGGTCAGCCAAAAATGCAGGCCGCGTGCTACTCTTTACCTCCCATAATCCTGCATCGGAATGCGTCATGAACAAGCTCATGCTTTCGCTGGCACTCACCCTCGCATTGAGCGCTTGCCAGCAGCAAGGCGCGCAACCGGCCGCCGCGCCGGCACCCGCCGCAAAACCTGCGCCGCTCGATCAACCGGCCCAACCGCCAGCGCCGAAAACAGCCGATCAGCTGGCCGCGGAAAAATACGACAGCGTGCTCGCTGGCGACTGGCGCGATGCCAAGAACAAGGCGCGCGACGGTTATCGCCATCCGAAGGAAATGCTGCAGTTCTTCGGCCTCAAACCGGATATGACGGTGATCGAAATCACCCCGGCCGGCGGCTGGTTCACCGAGGTGCTTGCGCCGTTCCTGCGCGATGGCGGCAAGTACATCGGCGCGGTGTATGACGAGAAAGCCGCGTTGCATCGAAGTCCACCGAAAGCAGCAATCAGAAATTCGAAGAGAAACTCAAATCGCGCCCAGATGCGTACGGCCCGGCGACGCTCACGCGTTTTACCAGCAAGGCGCCGGTGTTCGGTGCGGACAATTCGGCCGACATGGTGCTGACCTTCCGCAACGTGCATAACTGGACTGAAAGCGGCGCGGCGCCACAGATGTTCCAGGCGTTTTTCAAGGTGCTCAAACCCGGCGGTATCCTCGGTGTGGAAGATCATCGCGCCGCTGCCGGCGCGGATGCGCTAGCCAGCATGAAACTCGGTTATCTGCCCGAGGATTATGTGATCAAGCTCGCCACCGACGCGGGTTTCAAGCTCGCCGGCAAAAGCGAGATCAACGCCAATCCGAAAGATACCAAGGACTACGCCAAGGGCGTGTGGACCCTGCCGCCCGTGCTCACGCTGGGCGAGGTCGACAAGGACAAATATCTGGCGATCGGCGAGAGTGATCGCATGACCTTGAAGTTCGTCAAACCGCAAGGCGATACGATTTTTCACTCGCCCGATCCGACGGAAAAGAAATAACTGCGAATCTTCGCGCTTCGGCCTGTGCCGCGCACGCCAAACCCGGCGGCGCGGCACACATCGCCAGTCGCCGTTGCCGGTTTCAAAACACGTTCAAGCGAGTACTAGCCGTTGCTGATCCTGCTCAACAAACCCTACGGCGTGCTGTGCCAGTTCACCGACACCGCCACGCCCGCACGGCCGACGCTGGCGGATCACGTGCGCGAACCCGGCGTATATCCGGCGGGCCGGCTCGACTTCGATAGCGAAGGCCTCGTGCTGCTGACCGACGATGGCGCGCTCGCGCAACGCATCACCGATCCGCGCCACAACACCGAAAAAACCTATCTCCTGCAGATCGAAGGTTTGCCGACCGAAAAGGCGCTGCGGAAATTGCGCGACGGCGTGTATCTCAATGACGGCATGACCTTGCCGGCGCAGGTCGAATTGCTCGGCAAGGCGCCGGGCTGGTTGTGGCCGCGTGTACCGCCGATCCGCGAGCGCCGCGCTATCCCGACCCACTGGCTCAAACTCACGATCAACGAAGGCCGCAATCGCCAGGTGCGGCGCATGAGCGCGGCGGTGGGCCTGCCGACGTTGCGCCTGATCCGCGTGCGTATCGCCGAGCACGAACTCGGTGAGTTGAAGTCCGGCCAGATGCGTATTATCAGCGGCTAACCTTCACACGCGAAAGCCCGGCGACTGACCAGGCTGAAGATTGTTTCGAGTTCGATGAAACCGGAGTGTCGGATGAACTTCAAAGACCATTTCTCGGGCCACGCGAATGTCTATCGCGACGCGCGTCCGCATTATCCCCCCGAGCTGTTTGCGTGGCTCGCAGGCCAGGCGCCGGATAACGATCTGGTGTGGGATTGCGGCTGCGGCAACGGCCAGGCCAGCGTCGCGCTCGCGGCGCATTTCCGCGACGTTTTCGCCAGCGATCCGAGCGTCACGCAGATCGCCGCCGCGCAGGAAAATCCACGCGTGCATTACCATGTCGAGCCAGCCGAACAAACGTCACTTGCCAGTGCCAGCGTGAGCCTCGTCACGGTCGCCCAGGCGCTGCACTGGTTCGAATTCGCGCGTTTTTACGCCGAGGTGCGGCGCGTGCTGAAACCGCGCGGTTTGATCGCCTCATGGAGCTACGCCGATTGCAACGTCACGCCCGCAATCGATGCGCTCAAGGATCGCGTGTACATCGATCTGGTCGGCCCATACTGGCCCGCCGAACGCCGCTACGTCGAAAACGGTTATGCCGACCTGCCGTTTCCGTTCGAGTTGATCGCTGCACCGTCATTCGAGATGCGTGTCGAATGGAGCGCCGCACAATTCATCGCCTACCTGCGCAGCTGGTCGGCCAGCCAACGTTATCTGCAAGCGCAGGGACACGACGCCGTATCACTCGTCGAGGCCGAATTGCACGAGGCGTGGGGTGACGGAATCCGCAGCGTGCGTTGGGCGTTGTTAGTGCGTATCGGTCGTATATAACTGAGCGGGATCACACTCCGCGCGCATCAGGCGCTGTCGTACATTCGCAAAAACTCAGCCTGCTTTTCTGATTCCGCGATGTGCAGGATGAGGGTTTGATTCAAATCCACATGTGGATGAAAAGCAAAGGCCTTTGCAAATTGAAAAACGTCTTCCAGCGGCTCTGATTCGTGCCATGTCGTCATTACGGACGCTTCTTCGGGTATGTCGCGGTAATCGAACTCCTCCAGATTCGCGATATCGACTGAATCGTCCCATTTACTGCATTCGTCACCCCAAGCCAGCATGTACAGGCAGCCAGATTTTATCAACCAACCGCTAACCATCGCCCGCCATTCTGGTGTCACTTTTTCTTCAACCACCAACACGGCTCTGTACGGAGCCATCTGAGAAATATCAGGCAAAGCGGAACTGCCAGATATTCGTAAATATTTCGTCATCGGAGAGTTCCGTAAGTCTTGTTATCGATTCGTCAGCTGGATCTCGATGCGCCGATTACGCGCGTAAGCCTCATCGGTCGCGGCAGTATCGACCGGCTGGAATTCGCCGAAACCGTTCGCGGCTAGGCGATTCGCCGGGATGCCTTGCACGACGAGATATTTGACGATGGCGACGGCGCGCGCGGTGGAGAGTTCCCAGTTCGACGGAAAACGTTCGTTATGGATCGGGCGGCGGTCGGTGTGGCCGTCGATGCGCAAAACCCAGTCGATGTTTGACGGGATTTCGGCGGTGACTTGTTTCAGCGTCTGCGCGAGTTGGCCGAGCTGGCCGTCGGCCTGCGCACCAAGATCCGCCGATGCGGAATCGAACAGGATGTCCGACGACACCATGAAACGATCGCCGACCACACGAATGTCGGCGCGATCGCCAAGCGCTTCCTTTAGCTTGCCGAAAAATTCCGAACGATAACGCGCAAGTTCGTTGACCTTGTTGGCGAGCGCGAGATTGAGCTGCTTGCCGAGGTCGTCGATCTTCGCATCCTTGTTCTTGACGTTGGCATTCGCCAGATCGAGCGACGCGGTGAGCTGGCCGAGTTGGTCGCGCAGTGCTGCGAGCTGACGATTCAGCAGCTCGACTTGCGCTGCGGATTGTGCGGCGAGATCGGTCTTGGTCACGAGGTCTTTTTTGGAGTCGTCGAGCTGAGCGCCCATGCTCGCGATCTGGCTTTCGAGCTGCTGCTTGAGCTCGGTCAGCGCAGCGATATCGGCGCTCAGTTTGGCGGCTTCGGTCTCGCGTTGCGTGAGTGCGAGTTGCGCTGCATCGCGCGCGCCGACGGCGGCGCCGAGTGAGACATTCAGCTCCTGCGACTTCGCGCTCAACGTGGCGTTTTCGCTTTGCGTCAGCGACAACGTTTTGGCGAGCGCGGCGATCTGCTCGTTGAGATCGGCCAGCGCCTTGTTCTTGCCGACCAGCGTTTGCGACAGCACGAACTGGCCGACCGCAAAGATCAGCAGCACAAACACCATCACCATGATCAGCGACGATAAGGCGTCGACAAATCCGGGCCAGATATCGAGCGAACGACGACGATGCGACAGCGATCTCATCCGTTGCTCCCGCGCTTGTTATCCATCGCCGCAGCGATGGTGCGCGAGAGCAGGCGCAGCTCGGCGCGCAGGTCTTCCGACAGGCGGGCGACCGGTGCATCGTTGTGGCTCATGCCGCGCAACACGGTTTTGAGTTCTTCCTGGGTTTCTGCCGCCGCGTGGCGATCGCGCGCGTCGCGTCCGAGCAGATCGGTCAGGCGCGCGAGTTGCGCATTCAGTTCGCCGAGTTGCTCGTTGCCGCCGCGTCGTTCGCGTTCGTTCTCGCCGATCGCGCGCTGCATGCGTTCGAGTCCGTCGGCAGTTTGTTCGAGCAACGCCTGCACGTAGGCCGGCACACTAGCATCGCCTTCGCCGAGCGAACCGCCCGACGAAAGTTTGGTCATGCCCGACAACCATTCTTCGAGTTCGTTGTAAAACCGGTTCTGCGCGTGGCCGGCCTGCAGGTCGAGAAAACCGACGATCAACGAACCGGCAAGGCCGAACAACGAGGTCGAAAAACTCGTCGCCATGCCGCCGAGCGGCAGCTTCAGATTTTCCTTGAGCTGGGTGAACATTTGCGCCGCATCGCCGCCGACATTCAGCGAACCGATGATGTCGGCGACCGAGCGAATCGTGACGAGTAATCCCCAGAACGTACCAAGCAAGCCAAGGAAAATCGACAGGCCGATCAGATAACGCGACAGATCGCGCGATTCTTCCAGGCGCAGATACACGCTGTCGAGAATCGAGCGCAAAGACGGCGCCGACAACGCCGCGCGACCGCGTTCGCGACCGGCCAGCAAACGCGCCATCGACGCGAGCAGGCGCGGTTTCTGCGTCGGCGGACGATCGGGATCGGAACGGCGGAACGCATCCATCCAGTCCACTTCGCGATTCAGCAACAACACCTGGCGCAGGTTGACGAAAATACCGACGGCCAGCACGCCGAGAATCACCGCATTGAAAAACGGATTGGCGGCAAAATTCTGCGCGAGTTTCGGTGCCAGAAAAACCGCCAGCACGGCAATGGCGGCGAGAAATCCGAGCATCCACACAAGGGCGCGATTGGGGCGGGTCATGGAGAAATTATTCCTGATTGGTGTGTTGCGATGGTGCTTGAAAACGCGGGCCTTACTGCGACCTGTGCGGATGTTGTTGGTTCCATATTTGTGGCTTACGACTTTTTTGTTCGTCATCCCAGCGTAGGCTGGGATCCATCGTGATCTGCCATGAAAATCAAAATGGATCCCAGCTTACGCTGGGATGACGGTAATTTTTTGACTCGCTTGCAGGCTGTTGATGAAATCCGATCACGTGCGCGGCTTGGCGCGCGCGGTGGGCGTGGCCGACCACGGATCCTCCGGCCACGGGTGTTTCGGATAACGGCCTTTAAGCTCCTTGCGAACCTCGGGATAGGTGCGCTCCCAGAAGCTTTTCAGATCCTGTGTGACCTGGATCGGACGCTGCGCCGGCGACAAAAGATGCAACACGACGGCGATGCGGCCTTTCGCAATACGCGGCGTGTCGGCAAGGCCGAACAGCTCCTGCAATTTCACCGCGAGCACCGGCGGTTGATCCGCTGCGTACGATAATTTTCGTTCCATGCCACTCGGCACCCGCAGCGCAACGGGTGCGTGTTCGTCGAGCTGGCGACGAGTGTTGAAATCGAGCATCGCCGCCAGCGCTTCGCCGAGTTCTTCGGCACGCAACGAACTCAGTCGCGTTTTGCCATTCAGGAATGGCCCGAGCCATTCGTCCAGCGTCGCCAGCATTGCAGCGTCGCCGACGTCCGGCAGATTCAATTCCGGGCACCAGCCGCGCAAGCAACCGATGCGCAGGCGCAACTCGCTGGCGTGGTCGCTCCACGGCAAAACTTCGAGGCCGAGTTCGCGCACACCGGCCAACAGCAGGCGTGTCGACTCCGCCCCATCCACGCGCATGCCAGTCTTGCGTTCGAGCACAAGTGCGGCGAAACGTTGTTCCTCGTAGATATCGATGGCGCGCGTATCGCGATTGAAGCGCGCCACGCGTTCACTCACAAAACGATGCGAAAAATCGCGTTCGAGCAAAGCTGGATCGAATGGCGCGGCGGCAAGAATCAAACTGTCGCGTTCGTCGAAGCGCAGATCGACCACGACCAGCCATGGTTCGCCATACAACGCCGTGTTTTCGTGCAGGCGCGCGCCACGACCGTTGCTGAGTGTGTAACGCCGCGGATTGTCCGCATCTTGCCGCGCGACACGATCGGGAAACGCATGCAACAACAGATTGCCGAGCGTCAGCAGATCGGTACGACCCTCGCCACGCTCGCGCAAACCGAGCCGACGTCGCCAACTGCTGGCGGCCTGATCGAGCGCGGCGAGAGCGCCGACATCCGCACCTACGTTGCGCGCCGCACGCGCGCCATCGCGACGCCACGCGTCGAGCGCATGCCAGCGCATGCGAAAGTCATCACCAAAGTCAGCACCGACGTACATGGATGTACTAGCGTCGCGGGAGGCAGGATGCCGGGAGCGACCCCGCAGCGGACTGCGCGCTTCGATCAGTGCGAGCAGATCGCAGGCGATAGAACGTTCGGCATTTGGCGCGCGCAAAACCGCGGCCGCGAGACGCGGATGCGTGCCTAGCGCAAGCATGTCGCGACCGAGCGGCATCAAACGCGCGGCATCGTCCAGGGCACCGAGCAAACCCAAAAGTTCGCGGCCTTGCGCGAGCGCACCGGTCGGCGGCGCATCCAGCCATTGCAAGCTGCCCGAACCCCACGCCGCGAGCTCAAGCGACAATGTGGATAATTCCACTTGTGCAATTTCCGGCGTGCGTGCGGGATCGAGGCGTTGGCTTTGCGGCCACATGCGGTAACACACGCCCGCGGCGACACGACCGGCACGGCCGGCACGCTGGTCGGCCGAGGCTTGCGAAATCGCAATACTTTCGAGTCGCGTGAATCCGCTTTGCGCATCGAAGCGCGGCTCGCGCGCCTGGCCGAGATCGATCACCGCACGAATGCCTGGTAACGTCACGCTGGATTCGGCGACGTTGGTCGCGAGCACGATGCGGCGTGAATGATTTTCGGCCGGGCGCAACGCGAGATGTTGCTCGGCCAGCGACAGTTCGCCGTGCAGCGGTAAGAGCGTCAGCGTATTCTCGGCGGCAAGCGCGGACAACACATCACGCGCGCGATCGATCTCGCGTTTGCCCGGCAGAAATACCAGCACATCGCCTTCGCTCTCGGCTAGCGCCTGCGCTGCTACACGCTTGAGATGGAACGGCCAATCCTCCTGCGCTTTTGCCGGTGGGTAATCGATGCGCACCGGATAACTGCGGCCCGCGCTGCTCAATCGCGGCGCATCCAGCCAGCGCGCGATGCGCTCGCCATCCAGTGTTGCCGACATCACCAGCAGGCGCAGCTCGGGGCGCAGGCTCGCCTGCACATCGAGCGCGAGTGCAGCGCCGAGATCGCCATGCAGGTGGCGTTCGTGAAATTCGTCGAACAGGATCGCGCCAATACCGGGCAGCTCGGGATCGCTCTGCAACAAACGCGTGAGGATGCCCTCGGTGACGACTTCGATGCGTGTGCGCGGCGAAATTTTCGCTTCGAAACGAATGCGATACCCGACCGTTTCGCCGACCGCTTCACCGAGTTGTGCAGCCATGAATTCCGCCGCTGCGCGCGCGGCGATGCGGCGTGGTTCGAGCAGCAGGATTTTTTTACCAGCCAGCCACGGTTGATCGAGCAGGGCCAGCGGCACTTGCGTGGTCTTGCCGGCGCCGGGCGGCGCTTCGAGCACAAGGCGCGGTATTGTTGCCAGCGATGCGAGAATCTGCGGCAGCAAATCGTGAATCGGGAAACGTGATTCGATCATCTACCCACAATGCGAAGTTTTAATCACGCCAGTGTGCCGCAGTTGGCGTTTCTGTGCGATATGCGTGCAGCCAGCGCACACAGTTGAGCGCAAAAAAAAATCCCGCCGGGTGGCGGGATTTTCTACACCAGGTTATGCCGGATGATTATTCGCAGGTCAAACCGTTGACCGTGGTCAAACGCTTCCAGTTGAGCACGCCGCTGCCGTTGGGCGTGTGCGCGGGAAGACCGGGGAAAGACGCATATTGCATCGTAACGTGATTGCAATCCTGAAAGGTAAATCCAACGTTGCCCCAAGCCGATTGCGGCGCTTTAGCACCGAACGCGCCAGCGAAACCGCCGTTGGAGCCGTAGTTGGTGGGCACGTTAACCGAGGTATCACCATTGTTGAATCCATTGCTGCCGTATATCCAGTACGGGAATCCCAGATCATCGTAGGTGAACCATGCGAAGAACAGCACACGCGAACCATTTGCCAGTTCATCTACTTCGATGTTGATACCTTCGCCACTGTGGTTGGGATCGTAATAGTTACCACTGAGATAGCCGCTCAAAGGTTGCGGCTGGAAGGCCGCTGGGTAAGTGGCTTGCGTGGGCGCATACGCAGGTACGCCAAGGAAAACTTGGCCACCGTTGAAAAAATTATCAAAACGCATATTGAACGCACTGTTAAAGTTCTGCGTATCAGAAATCGAGCTCGGGAAATATTCAAGCACATAAGTCGTGCTGTTGATCACCGGATCATCCACATAAGTCGTGGAGATCACCGTGTTTGGCTCGATCGGAACGCGAATGAAGTCGCGGAATTGGGTGTCATCAAAATTTACGTTGTTTTGGGCGATGCGCACACCCGGGAAATACGGATATTGATTTGAATTGCCTTCGTATTGCGCCTGACGCTGGATGCGCATCAACGTCGCTGAGTTGTAGCCCGAGGTAGCTGCACTACTACTGCTACAAGCAACACGCCAAATAGAAATGGTTACGGTTTCAACCACCAACGAGTGCGTCGAAGGGTCGAGTTCAGCAAGATCCACCAGTCTTGAATAGGCTGGCGCCACCGGTGTATCTGGCAGCGGATCGGAGAGGCAGCTCGGCGGATAGGCGCGGTAGCCATTCGCAATCAACTGGCTCGTGCTGTCGGCTTGCGCGATGCCCGGATTCACGGTCGATCCGCGCACCAGATGCGACGCCGCACTGGATTTCGATTTCTGTGCCAGGCGCTGCTGCACCATCACGCGCTCGGCATCTACCGCCGCTTGATTGCGCGTAAGTGGTACCTGCAAAGTCGAAGCACTATTGG
>JANXUW010000521.1 GCA_025351985.1 Pseudolysobacter sp. | reverse complement strand
CTTGCGCAAGGCAGCGGATTCAGCGTGGCGATGATCGGCGCAGGTTTGCTGGTGACGCTCGCCGTGCTCGGCAGTGCGATGCTGGCGATATTCGCCGCGCGGCGATCCGCATCGTTATCGAGCCGCGCCGGCATCAGCGGACTTGGTCGCGTGCGCCCGGCGATGCTCGTGGCGCAGGTGATGCTGACCACCGCCCTGCTCGGCAGCAGCGGCCTGTTGTTGCG
This sequence comes from Pseudolysobacter sp., assembly GCA_025351985.1. Lineage (GTDB taxonomy): Bacteria > Pseudomonadota > Gammaproteobacteria > Xanthomonadales > Rhodanobacteraceae > Pseudolysobacter. The sequence goes on along the minus strand of JANXUW010000521.1, from coordinate 3,698 downwards.
CAGCGCAGTCAACCTGATCTCGATCGATGCGGGCTTCGATGCGCGCGGCGTGGTGTTGACCGCGATCGATCCGGTCGGCGTCAGCATGCGCGGCAAACACTTCGACGCAACCACCGATGCGACGCGCTTCCAGCCGATGGTCGAAAGCCTGCGCGCCTATATCGCCAGCCTGCCCGGCGTTGACTACGCCGCGGTCAGCACGATGCCGCCGTTCAGCGGCTGGGAGTCGGTATCCTCGATCCGCCTGCCCGGCGAAACCGACAACCGCGAAGTGCGCGATCGCGGCGTCGGCCCCGGTTATTTTTCGGCGCTCGGCATCGGCCTCAGCACGGGTCGCGAATTCGAATCGACCGATCTCGGCGATGCCAGTCCGGTGATCGTCGACGAGCTGTATCGCGATCGATTCTTGCACAATGTCGATCCGTTGAATGCGTATGTCGAGATTCCGATCGACGCCGACAATTACCGCCGCGCGCGGATCGTCGGCATTGCGCACACGGTCAAGCACGAATCGCTCGGCGAGGCCGCCAACCTGCCAACGCTGTATCGATTCAATGCGACGCCGTTGCCGATTTTCTGGCTGGTCACGCGCACGCGCCTGGATCCGGCGACGTTTGCCGAAACGCTGCGGCACCGCATCCATGCGCGCATGCCCGAGGTCGATATCGGCGTCAACAAACCGCTGAGCGAACTCGTCGGCAAAACCCTCAGCGGCCGACGCGCCTTGCTCGAGGCATTCGGCGGGTTTGCGCTCGCCACGCTGATCCTCGCCGCGCTCGGCTTGACCGCCGCGCTTGGTTTTGCGGTGCGCCGGCGCCTGCCGGAATTCGGCGTGCGCATGGCGCTCGGCGCCAAGGCGTCGCGCATCGTCGGCCTCGTCATGCGCCAAGGCGGCGCGTTGATCGCGCTCGGCACCGTGCTCGGACTCGCGCTCGGCATTCCGCTCGCGCGGCTACTGTCGGATCGCCTGTTCGGCGTCGCGTTCAGCGATCCGCAGACGTGGAGCATCGCCGCGCTGATCGTCGCCGCCGTCGCCGCATTCGCCTGCTGGCTACCGGCGTGGCGCGCCGCGACGGTCGATCCCACCATTGCCTTGCGCCACGAATGAGAATTTCCCGATGAGTTTTACTGCCGTTTTTCGTCGACAAATGCGCACACCGTTTTTTGCACTATCGATCACGCTGCTGATCGCGTTTGTCGTGGCGATCAACGCCACGGCGTTCGGCGCGATCCATGCGCTGCGCTGGAAAGCGCTGCCGTACGCCGAGGATAAGCAGCTCGTTGAATTGCGCACCACGTTGCAGAAGTTCGGATTCACTCTGCGCTTGAGTGAACCGCTGCGGCAGCGCGTCGCCGCAGATCGTGTGCATTTCGCGGGCGCGGCTGGATTCATCGCGACCTTGCCTCGCGGCGATGCCTCCGGTCGTGATTGGCGACTCGCGCGCGTGACCCCGGGTTTCGACGCCGTGCTGGGCGTTGTGCCGGCGCTCGGTCGCAGCTTCGCGGATGACGACGTGCGCGCGGCTGCGGACGACCTGCTGCTACTTTCCGATGCAACGTGGCGCAATCGATTCGATGCCGACCCGAATGTGATCGGTCGCGAAATTCGTTTCGCCGATCGTCCGTTCAAGGTGATCGGCGTGATGCCACGCGGCTTCGTATTTCCCGATGCAACCATCGACGCGTGGTATCCCTACGTGCCATCGACCAGCGAACGCGAGAACTACGAGAGTGGTCAGTCGTTCGATCTCGGCGTCATCGCGCGATTGGCGAATGAAGTGACGATCGAACAGGCGCGCGAGGCGCTCGCGGCGATCTTTGCCAGTCAAAATAATCTGGTCGAAACCAATCGCCGCGGCGGACTCGCTGCCGATGTCCGTCCGTGGCGCGAACGTTTCAGCAGCGGCTACGACAAGGCACTCACGCTACTGCAACTCACCGCGCTGATCCTGCTAGCCGTGGTGGCGGCGAACCTCGCCAACCTCAGTATTGAACGTGTGTTCGCGCGTCGTCATGAACTCGACATCCGTCGAGCGCTCGGTGCCAACGAACACGTCATCGGCAAGATCATAGCCACCGATCTCGCGCCGCCGGTGCTGCTCGGACTTGCGCTGGGATTGGCCGTGATACCTCTCGGCATGAGCGTGCTGCGCCAGCGTGGCCTGATCCCGCAAGGATTACCTGCGTCGTCTGGATTGGATATGGTGACACTGTCCGCGGCTGTGATCCTTGCCGCGCTGGTGATTGGCGTGGCGATGTTCGCTGTGCTGACTTCGCGCGGCGACATGCGTCTGTCCGCGCACGGCACGGCGCGTCTGGGTCGTATGCGCCTGACTTTGCTGATCGCTCAAATCATGCTCACTACTGCGATGCTCGGCAGCGCCGGTCTATTATTGCGGAGCGCCTTGAATTTGACCGCGGTTGAGCGGGGTTTCGATGCGCAAGGCGTGCTGCTGACCGAGATTGATCCGATCGGCGTGCGCAGTCGCGGCACTGCGTTCAACGAGGAAACCGATGCCGCGCGCCTGCGGCCGGTGGTCGAGGAACTGCGCGCTGCCGTGGCCAGCCTGCCCGGCGTACAGCATGTTGCGGTCGCTTCAGGGCCGCCGTTTGTCGGTGCCGACACGCGCGCACGTCTGCCGGTGCCGGGAGAGGATGAAAAACAGCAGGTACGCATCAACGCCATCGGCCCCGGATATTTCGATGCGCTTGGCATTACTTTGCTTGCCGGTCGCGACTTCGATCGCAGCGACAGCGGCGATGCGAGTCCGGTCATCGTCGATGAGCTTTACGTGCAGCGTTTTTTGCACGGCATCGACCCATTGACTGCATCGGTCAGCCTGAATATCAGCGCGGAAACCTTTCGTTCGGCGCGCATCGTCGGAGTGGCGCGCACGCTCAAGCACGCGCAGCTCGACGAAACCGCGAACCTGCCGACAATCTACCGGCCCGACAACGCGCCCGTGCCATTTTTCTGGCTGGTGACGCGCACCAGCGGCGATCCGGCCGCTTTGGCTGAAACTTTGCGCCAGCGTATTCATGCACGTTCGCCAGGTGCCGAATTCGGCATCAACAAACCTTTGGCGGAACTCGTCGAAAATACCTTGCTGGATCGCCGCAGCCTGCTCGAAGCACTCGCTGGTTTTGCCGTGTTGACTTTGTTTCTCGCCGCACTCGGCCTGGCTGCCGTGCTCGGTTTTTCGGTGCGCCGACGCACCGCGGAATTCGGCGTGCGCATGGCGCTCGGCGCAAACGCGGCACGCATCGTCGGGTTGGTGATGCGCCAAGGCGGTACGCTGATCGTCACGGGCGCCGTGCTTGGTATCGTGTGCGGCGTGCCGCTCGCATATTTGTTGTCCGATCGTTTGTACGGCATCGCCTTCAGCGATGCGCAAACCTGGGGCCTGACTGCAATCATCGTCGCCGCCGTCGCCGCATTCGCCTGCTGGCTGCCGGCCCGACAGGCCGCGGCGGTCGATCCGCTGGTGGCGTTGCGCCGCGAATGAATCTTCCCGTTTCCCCACCACGGTCATCGAAATGAAACTTGCCGATTTCCGTTTTTCCCTGCGCCGTTTGTCGCGCAGCCCCGGCTTCAGCATCACCGTGATTCTGCTGCTCGGTCTCGCGTTCGGTACGTTCGCCTGCGTGTTCAGCGTCGTCTACGGTCTGATGCTGAAGCCGCTGCCATTTGGACAATC
>JANXUW010000449.1 GCA_025351985.1 Pseudolysobacter sp. | reverse complement strand
TGTCCGTACCTCAGGTGCACCGAGCGTTCGATGACATCGGTGGCCAGCGCGGGCGTCGCAATCGCAGCGGTCAACAAGACAATGACCGCAGGCAATCGATGCCGCATGAATCGTATTTGCACCGGCACTCTCCAACGCGGTTCGACCAATGCAGAAGATACTCTGAAACATCCCCTATAATTTGCCGTTAGGCGACACGGCGCGTCCAGGTCGGCCATCAAGATCACTGCGAGGAATGGATTGAATATTCAAGTAGCTACCGAGCAGAGAGAGCACACTCCTCTCATGCGCCAGTATTTCGCGGCGAAGGTGGACTACCCCGATACGCTGGTGTTTTTTCGCATGGGCGATTTCTACGAATTGTTCTATGACGATGCGCGCAAGGCAGCACGCTTGCTCGACATCACTTTGACCCAGCGCGGCGCATCGGCCGGTGCGCCGATTCCGATGTGCGGCGTGCCGTATCACGCGGCGGAAGGTTATCTCGCGCGGTTGATCCGGCTCGGCGAATCGATCGCGATCTGCGAACAGATCGGCGATCCGGCGCTGGCGAAAGGCCTGGTCGAGCGCAAAGTCGTGCGTGTGGTCACGCCCGGCACGGTCACCGACGAATCGCTGCTGGAAGAGCGTCGCGACAATCTGCTGCTTGCGATCAGCGCCGGCAAGCAGGGTTACGGACTGGCGTGGGTCGATCTGTCGGCCGGGCGTTTCCTGCTCAGCGAAGTCGCAAATGCCGAAGCGTTGGCATCGGAACTCGCGCGTTTGACGCCGGCGGAATCTTTGATTGCCGATGACGGCGCATGGCCGAAATTCGTCAGCGAACTGCCCGGCCTGCGACGACGCGCGCCGTGGCACTTCGATAGCGAAACCGGGTATCGCCAACTCTGCAAATTTTTCGGCACGCGCGACCTGCGCGGTTTTGGTTGCGAAGATTTTCCGCTCGCGATCGCCGCTGCCGGCGCGTTGCTCGGCTACGTCGAGGAAACCCAGAAAAGCCGACTGCCGCATCTCAACAGCATGGCGCTGGAACAGACCGACGAAACCATCGCGCTGGATGCCGCGACGCGCCGCAATCTCGAACTCGACAGCAACGCCAGCGGCCGCAGCGAGCACACCTTGCTCGGCGTACTCGACCAGACCGCGACACCGATGGGCGCGCGCACGTTGCGGCGCTGGTTGCATCGGCCGCTGCGCAATCACGATGTGCTGCGTCGGCGTTATCAGGCGATCGATACGCTGATTCAACAACGTCGCTTCGACGGCGTGCGCGAAACCCTGCGCGGCGTAGGCGATCTCGAACGCATCCTCGCGCGCGTTGCGTTGCGCTCGGCGCGACCGCGTGATCTTTCCACCTTGCGCGACGGTCTCGCCGCTGCGCCGAAACTGCGCGAACAACTCGGTGCGCACGACAGTCCGTTGCTGCTCGAACTGCTCGCGCGCCTCGGCGAACATGCCGACACGGTTTCTTATCTTGCGAGTGCGGTGATCGATTCGCCACCGGCGTTGTTGCGCGATGGCGGCGTGATCCGCACCGGTTTCGACGCCGAGCTGGACGAGCTGCGCGCGCTGTCGACCAACGCCGATCAGTTCCTGATCGATCTCGAAGAGCGCGAAAAAATCGCGAGCGGCATTCCGCTGAAAGTCGGCTACAACCGCGTACATGGTTATTACATCGAGATCACCAATTCGTATGTCGCACGCGTGCCGACGCACTACACGCGTCGGCAAACGCTGAAGGGCGCCGAGCGTTACATCACCGAGGAATTGAAAGTTTTCGAGGACAAGGTTCTGTCCGCGCGCGAACGTTCGCTGATGCGCGAGCGTGCGTTGTACGAGGCGCTGCTGGATCGATTGCTCGAACAACTGCAGCCGCTGAAATCCGCCGCCGAGGCGATGGCCGAGCTCGACGTGCTGGCGAATCTCGCCGAGCGCGCCGATACGCTGAACTGGAACGCGCCGATCCTCGGCGATAGCGCCGGTATCCGCATCGTGCGCGGTCGCCATCCGGTGGTCGAGCAGGTGCGCAGCGAACCGTTCGAGCCGAACGATCTGCTTTTCGACGAAACCCGGCGCATGCTCATCGTCACCGGCCCGAACATGGGTGGCAAATCCACCTACATGCGTCAGGCCGCGCTGATCGTGCTGCTCGCGCATGTCGGCAGCTACGTGCCGGCCGATAGCGCGCGCATCGGCACGATCGACCGGATTTTCACACGTATCGGCGCGGGCGACGATCTTGCGCGCGGCCAGTCCACCTTCATGGTCGAGATGTCCGAGACCGCGAATATTTTGCACAATGCGACATTGTATAGTCTGGTGTTGATGGACGAAGTCGGACGCGGCACCTCGACTTACGACGGTCTTGCACTGGCGAAAGCCTGCGCCGTGCAACTGGCGCTGAAGAATCGTGCGTTCACATTGTTCGCCACGCATTATTTCGAGCTGACCGAACTCGCCGCACAGTATGACGGCATCG
>JANXUW010000441.1 GCA_025351985.1 Pseudolysobacter sp. | reverse complement strand
CGTGCGCTGCGAAATTCTCGAAGGGCGTGAACTCACGCCGCAACACTGGCAGTGGCTGCATCGTTTTTATCTCGCCACGTTCGACATGAAAGGCAATCTGCCGGCATTGACCGCAGATTTTTTCACGCATCTCGGCAGCGCGCTCGCCGACAACGTCGTCGCCGTGATCGCCTATCGCGATGCGCAACCGATCGCCGGCGCGCTTTGCCTGCGCAGCAGCAGCACGCTGTACGGACGATATTGGGGTTGCGAGGAAGAAGTGCCCGGCCTACATTTCGAGGCCTGTTATTACCAGGGCATCGAATATTGCATACGCCACAAGCTCAGTTTGTTCGAGCCCGGTGCGCAAGGCGAACACAAACTTGCGCGCGGTTTTCTGCCGAGCAAGACGCACTCCTTCCATCACATTATCGATTCGCGTTTTCGCGATGCAATTGCGCGCGCGCTGAAACACGAAGCGCGCGGGCTGGACGAATACCGCGCCGATCTACTCAGCCATTCGCCGTACGCCATGCCGTCATGTCGCGACTGAAAATCCTGCATCCGCTGCGGCTCGATGCGTTTCCTGCGGTCGAACTCGCGTTGCGGGAACCGAACGGCCTGCTCGCGATCGGCGGCGATCTTTCGGTGGCGCGTTTGCTAGATGCGTATGGCCGCGGCATTTTTCCGTGGTATTCGGCGGACGATCCGATCCTGTGGTGGAGCCCCGATCCGCGCATGGTTTTCGCGACCGATCAAGTGCATGTGCCACGCCGGTTGCAGCGCTGGCTGCGGCAATGCGATTGGCAGATTCGTGCCGATCATGCGTTCCGCGAGGTGATGCAAGCGTGCGCCGAACCGCGCGATGCCGGCGGCGGCTCGTGGATCACCGAGGAAATGCTGGACGCGTATAACGCGCTGCACATCGCCGGCCACGCGCATTCGGTCGAGGTCTACGACGGTGAAATATTGGTCGGCGGAATTTATGGCGTGGCGATCGGCCGCATGTTTTTCGGCGAATCGATGTTCAGCCGCGCGACCAATGCGTCGAAGGTGGCCCTGATCGCGTTGTGCCGCACGCTGCACGACTGGGGCTTTCCGCTGCTCGACGCGCAAGTGACTTCGGCACATTTGCAGACGCTCGGCGCGCAGGAAATATCGCGGCGCGATTTTATCGCGCATATCGACGATTACACGCAGCGATCCGATCAAATCGGCCACTGGCGCGAACGCTTTGGCCGGGCTGTGGTGCGCGATCTGTTCTGAAACCACGATTTCGCTTTCGGAAAGTGCGCAAACGTGGCAAAATCCCGCGCCTTGCGGGCTTGTCCGCTATTACTTCTGAGTCGAATGTCTAAAGACGATCAAATCGAAATGGAAGGCACCGTTCTCGAAACGCTGCCCAACACCATGTTTCGCGTGAAGCTGGAAAACAGCCACGTCGTGACCGCCCATATTTCGGGCCGCATGCGCAAAAACTACATCCGCATTCTTACCGGCGACAAGGTCAAGGTGGAAATGACGCCTTACGACCTGACCAAGGGCCGCATTACCTACCGCATGAAATAACGGCTGCAGCCGTTAGTTGCGGTACGTTTTTTCGCAATTTCTTCTTTTCAGAATGGCCGATCGGTCATCGCTGCATCTTGCTGCTCGCGATAAATACGCCACGGCCATCCAGCCTTCTGCGGGCCATAACTCGAATTCACCGATAAAGTTCGAGCGCGGATAGCCGCGGTCAATCACTGGCGAGCGACCGACGCGAAACTGACCCATCGGAATTGGCAGGTTGCGCATGTATTCCTGCACAATGCGCGGACTGATGTCGCAAATTTCCGCTGCATGGCGTTCTTCGCTAGCATGAATAATGACAATATTTCCGATTTCGATCAGGCCGCCAAAGATGGCGATACGCTCGGCCGCCTGCGTGCGCTGTTTGAAATGGCCGTCGACCTGCCACCCGCCGAGCGTGCGGCATGGATCGATGCAAACATCAGCGATAGCGAAGAACGCGCCGCACTGCTAAATCTGCTGGCCGCCGATGATGGCAACGGCTTTCTCGATACGCCGGTCGGCGACCACGCCGCTCGGCTTGCTCCCGATGAAGTGACGCAAGTCGAAGGCTTGATCGGCCAGCAGATCGGCGCGTTTCGCATCCTGCGCCTGCTCGGTCAGGGTGGCATGGCGGCGGTTTTTCTCGGCGAACGTGTCGGCCGGGATTTTCAGCAATTCGTGGCGCTGAAGCTGCTGCGTCGCGGGCTGTACTCCGATCTGGAACAACGCCTTTTCCTGCGCGAACGCCAGGTGCTGGCCGGGCTCAGTCATCCCCACATCGCCAGCATGATCGATGGCGGCGTCACCCAGGCGGGCATTCCGTATCTGGTGATGGAATACATCGACGGTGTGCCGATCACGCAGTACGCGAACGAACAACAGCTTGATGTCCACGCGCGCGTGCGACTTTTTCTCACCGTGTGTCGTGCCGTGGAAACGGCGCACCGCAATCTGATCGTGCATCGCGATATCAAGCCGTCGAATATCCTGGTCGATGGCAACGGCACGGTAAAACTGCTGGATTTCGGTATCGCCAAACTCATCGAGGAAGATGCGGAGGCCGCGACCGTCGGCGTTTTCACGCCCGGTTACGCGGCGCCGGAGCAAGTCCTCGGCGGCATCATCACCACAGCGACAGATGTCTATGGCCTCGGCGTATTGCTGCACGAACTATTGCTCGGACGAAAACCCGAAGGCAATCCCGCGCGCCGTCCATCCTCGTTGATCGACTATCGGCAAAATGGCGAGACACCGAACGATGCGAAGTTTGCAGGTGCGCCCTCACCGCTGATCTTGCGCAAGGTACTGCGCGGCGATCTGGACAATATCGTGCTCAAGGCTTTGGCCGCCGAACCCGATCGGCGCTACGCATCTGCGGGCGCCCTGGCCGAAGACATCGAAAGGTTTCTCGATCATCGTCCGGTGCGTGCGCATCCGCCATCACGCCTGTATCGCGCGCGAAAATTCATCGTGCGCCATCGTGGCGGTGTCGTCACGACGGTAGCATTGGTGCTGGCCATATTTGCCGCACTCGGACTGGCGCTCTGGCAAACCCACATCGCCCGCCAGGAGGCGGCGCGCGCGAATGCGATGCGCGATTTCATGTTCTCGGCGTTCGAGGAAGCGCAGCCGAGCACACCGCGCGCGGGACCGCCGAAAATTACCGAGGTAGTCGAGCAGGCGATGCTCAAGGCGCGCGACGCTGCGGCATCGAATCCGCGCGTTTATACCGAGTTGCAAACCAAACTCGGCGCGGTCTTGCGCACGCAGGGAAACCTGCCTGCGGCGCGCGATTATCTACAGCACAACTACGACCAGGCGCGCGTCGCATTGGGTGATAACGATGGCGTCACGCTCGATGCCGGCTTTGAATTGCTCAATGCGACTATCCTGGCGGGCGACTACAAATCCGCCGAGAGCCTGACCGATATACTGCGCTCGCAAGTGACCGCACAGCAGACGTCGGAGCGCGCGAAACTGTTGTTCAACTCGGCAATGCTGGCGAACAAACAGCATGAAATCAAGCGTGCGCTAGCCGAGTCGCAAGAGGCTTTGCAGCTCTCTCGATCGCTGGGTGATCCCGGTTTTCTGAGCGATACTCTGACGATGGCCGCAACAGTGCAGATCAACGCCCGCGACTATGTTGCTGCCGGAAAAACCACCGAAGAATTACTACGCACGGACAGCGAAAACTTCGGTCCGCAACACCTCAAGGTAGCGTCGGCGCATTCCGGCTTGTCACGCATTTATCGATTGTCCGGCGATCTCGCGCAGGCCGAGGAACATATCAAAGCCGCCCTGGCGATCGACGAAAAAGTATTATCGAAAGACGACTGGCGCCGCGCCAACCATCTGAATGCACTGATGATGGTGCAACGCGCCCAGCGCAATTTCCAGGGCGCGCTGGAAACCGCGACCGAAACCTTGCGCATCGACAAACTCGCGTATGGCGAAGACCAGCCGGAGACCGCCAACGATCTCAACAATGTTGGCATGTTCAACGTGTTGCTGGATAAACTTCCCGCCGCAGTCGAGGCATTGCACGCCTCGCTGCTCGCATTCGAGAAAAAATACGGCGCGGAATATTCGAAGACTTCGATCACTCGCGCGAGTTATGGTGCGGCGTTGGCGGTGAGTGGCGACAGCGTGAGTGGCGAAGCGGAATTGCGTCACGCGATCAAGTCGCAGGAGAACGAGAAGGAGCCGGACATCGAGTTGCAAATCGATCTGCAGGGAATGCTGGCTCGATTGAAGCTCGATAAAAACGATCCCAAAGCGGCTTTGTCTATTGTCGATACCATCGATGCTTTACTCGCCAGGCAGGCCAAGCCGGATGTCGGTAGAAATGCGAATGCTGCCGTGTGGCGCGCGACTGCGCAGTTGCAACTGGGCGAGTTCGACAAGGCAAAACAAAATCTCGCGATCGCGGAAACCCAGCTCAAGCTCGCAGCGCATCCCGATGCGGAAATGCAGATCGAAGTTCCGCTGCTTCAGGCAATCGTCGCGACCAAACTCGGCGACGATGTCGCTGCAAAAAATTACGCGGTCGCGGGACAGAATCTGCTCGCTGCGATGCGCAATCCGCCGTCCCGACTTGGTCGACTCGCGCAACAATCGGCGCCGTAGCGCCGTTCTGCCATCCAGATTTTTTTGCGGCTTTAATAAAACAGCGCGGCCAAATGTCGCTACTTCCTGCCAAACGGCGTTCCTCGTTATGACCCCAATCGGGTCTAACCGAGGTGCGCCATGCATACGAACCTGAGTCGTTCTGTTTTCATCATCGCATTGTTCGCGATTACGGCGCTGAGTATTCCGTCTGGCGCCAATGCGCAATTGGTCGATGTCACGCAAACCACGCCGCATATTGCGGGTGGCGCGATTGGCAAGTCCCTGCAACAGCAAGTCGGCATCGGACGTGGTGACGAATTTACGCCGGGTGCGTCTTTGTATCTGCTGGCGCGCGATCCGGGCCGCGCGATCCGACGCGGACGCCAGTTGTTCCAGCGCAAGTTCACGCTGAAACAAGGCCACGGCCCGCGCGTCAACTTCGATTCGAGTGGCGACATCATGGCCAACCCCGCACTCGGCGCAGGATTCAGCGATAGCTGTGCATCCTGTCATGGTCGACCGCGCGGGTCAGCCGGTTTTGGTGGCGACGTGGCAACCCGACCCGACAGCCGCAATGCGCCGCACTTGTTCGGCATCGGCCTGCGCGAAATGTTGGCTGACGAGATGACGACCGAGTTGCGCACGATGCGCGCGCTGGCGATTCAGATCGCTTCGATCTGGGGCCACAACATTACCTTGCCGCTGAGCAGCAAAAGCATCGACTTCGGCACGATCACGGCGCGGCCCGATGGCAGTGTAGATACCTCGCATATCGAAGGCGTGAATGAGGATTTGCGGATACGTCCGTTTTTCAGCGACGGTCGCGAGTTCTCGCTGCGCGCGTTTGCGGTCGGTGCCTTCAACGACGAGATGGGTTTGCAATCTGCAGATCCCGTGCTGTGCCAAGCCAGCGATCCCGCCGCGGCGATAACAACGATCACTCCCGCCGGGCTCCGTCTCGATCCTTCGTTGGATTTGATCAAACGCCCGCCGACGTGCAGTGCCACGGATGATGCCGATCATGATGGTGTGGTCAACGAGATCGATCCGGCCTTGCTCGACTACATGGAAATTTATTTGCTGAATTATTTCCGTCCAGGCATTGGCAAAAGCACGGCGCGCTCCGACCAGGGGTTGGCGTTACTGAACGCCAGCGGTTGTACCGGCTGTCATGTGCAGAATTTCGTCATCGATCATGATCGTCGCGTCGCTGATCTCGATACGCGTTACGACGCCGATCGCGGCATCTTCAACCACCTGTATGCCAGCGCGCGAACATTGTTCGATGTCGTGCCGGATGGCGCCGCCTACCCGAAACTCATGCCACGACGCGATGCGTTTGTGGTCATTGATCTGTTTACCGATTTCAAGCGTCACGATCTCGGCGCTGACTTCCACGAGCGCAATTACGACGGCACCGTCCACACGCAATTTCTCACTGCGCCGCTGTGGGGCGTCGGCACAAAAGCGCCATACGGGCATGATGGCCGCAGCATCAGTCTGGAAGAAGTCATTTTGCGCCACGGCGGTGAAGCGCAAATGTCACGAGATGCATTTGTCGCGCTCGGCGATGACAATCAACGCAAGCTCATCGAGTTTCTGCAAACACTGGTTTTGTTTCCGCCGGACGATACCGCATCGAGCCTCAATCCCGGCCATCCCGGCACAGGCGATCCGCAGAATCCGGCGCAGCATGGCAGCATCGCGTTATCCGCGCTGTTCCAGATTCCCGAGGAAGGTGCGGAATAGATCGCGGCCACTCGTTTCACTACTGCGCTAAGCTACGGGCCATGACTTTATTTGCAATAAAAAACCCGCCGCAGTAAAGCGGCGGGTTTGTTTTACAAGGTTACGCGATTTATTCGGCCGGTGATTATTCGACAACCGCCGGAAGCATTTCCGCTGCTTCGCTAGCAACCGCAAGCTTGCCGTCATGTACGCTGAGTGTGACCTTGCCGCCGTCGGCAAGTTTGCCGAACAGCAGTTCGTCGGCCAGCG
>JANXUW010000385.1 GCA_025351985.1 Pseudolysobacter sp. | reverse complement strand
AGCGCGGTCGGTGAAATCGATCTGGCCGATCTGGCGAAACTCACCGAAGTCGACCAGGCTTTCAGTGGCCCGCTGGTCGATCAGAACGGCAATCTGGTGCATTACGAAGTCCTGCTCGATCCGAACGAAGTGGGGTTCCTGTGCAGCAACAATCTGTACAACCTCAACGGTCAGATCGCCTATTCGAACAAGGTACCGGCGCAGACGCTGACGTTTCCCGAGGGTGTGGACAGCAAGAACTGGAGCGGTGCGCTCGAGGTGAAGTTCGCCTGGAAGATTCTCGACACCAGCAAGGGCGACAACCCGAATCGCTTTTTCAACATGAAGGCGCAGATTCCCGCGCTAGATGCGACCGGCAAGATCATCACGTGGAAAGACGTCACCGTCGGTTTGGTCGGCATGCACATCGCGCACAAGACCAAGAGTTCGCCGCAGTGGATCTGGGCGACGTTCGAACAGGTCGACAATCTCGTCGGCGATAGCATGGCGCATCCGCCGACCAAGGCCTCGTTCTACGATCCGAATTGCGAAATCTGCGTGCCGAACGTGCAGCCGTCGAGCAAGGAAATCCCGACCAAGCCGGTGCAGGCGGTGCGCGCCGTGCAGATTCCGGGCGAGAAGATCCAGCTCAATCACGAGGCGCAGGCATCGCTCGCCAAACTCAATTCGGTGTGGCGTTATTACGAGCTGGTCGATACGCAATGGCCGACCGAACCGAGCGCCAAACCGACGCCGTGGAATTCCGGTTTGCCGAACGCGGTGAACAACAAGCCGGGTGGCAATCCGACGCCGGTGTTCCTCACCAATATCACGATGGAAACGTATTTCCAGAAAGGCGTGCAGGCCGCTTGCCATCAGGAAGAGCTGCCTTCGGGTGTGGATTGTCCAGCCAAGCCCCCAACACCGGGCGGTGACGATACGCCGATCTTCGCCAGCGAAAGCTGCATGGGTTGCCACTCTTCGGCGGGTATTGCCAAGAGCTGGAATTCGACCACCAAAAAAGCGACGTTCGGCGATCAGCTCAGCGGCGATTTCTCGTGGTTGCTGCAGACAAAGGCGAAGTACGACAGCGGCAAATAATCGCAACGCGCTAAACCGCGATAGAGATTTTGATCGGGCGCACGTTCGCGTGTGTTCCGATCTTTTTTTTGCAAAAACAAACAGGGGAATACCATGACGACATTCCAACCGCGCGCGATCTTTTTCGTCGCTGCGTTGTTCACCACGATCGCCGCTTGCGCGGATCCCGTCTGTAAGGATCGCACCACCGACGGATCGAGTTCGTCCGCCAGCAATCGTCTGCCAGGCGTGATGTATTTCAACAGCAAACCGAAGGATTCCGCGCAGTGTTCGATGCGCGTAGTCGACGGACACTTGCTGGTGTCGGCGCCGATCAGCAATCCGGCGATGAGCTGCCCGGATATGGCCGCGTGGAAATTGTTCGCCGACGCGGTGACGCAAAAATTCTGGGAAAACTGGGCCGCCGATCAGCAAACCTGGCCCGGTCAGCCGTTGCCGATTTGCACGACCAAGGGCGCGGCGAATTGCTGCGATCCGAATGCGGCGAACAATCCCGGTTACGGCGACAAGGCCAATCCGGCGCAGAACTGCCCGTACTTTCCGGGCGACCATCTGAGCGAGAATGCCGAGCTGCCGATTCGTGTCGCCGGGCCGATGTCGAAGGCGCACCTCACCAGCTTCGCCCATGGCGTCAATATCAAGCTGCTAGCGGCGGACGAAACCGGCCGCGACATTCGCCAGTCGATGTCCGAGATCGTGTTCCGCAACAAGCCGATGTTCGAATACGTGTTCGAGAACGATCTCTATCATCAGGAAGGCGTGCAGGCGGTATTCAATCGCAACAGCGCGAATATCTCGGGTCAGAGTGCGGGCCTGCCGTATCGGCTCAAAGTGCAGGATGGCGGACTGACCGAAATCGATTTGCCGGTCGATTCCGTGATGATCAAAAGCGATTGGCTCTCGAAGAAACGCGCCGAAAAACTCGGCCTGCACGACGACCCCGCCAACCCCTACATCAAGATGACGATCGACACACGCGCGACCGACAATAATGGCAACATCCAGCAACCCGGCGAGCATTGGCTGGTGGCGATGCATATCTCGTCGAAGGACACGCCGAACTGGCTGTGGGCGACGTGGGAACACGTCAATAATCCAGGTCGCTGCGATTACATCGGCTGCAACGATTCGTACGGTTATTCGACGCCGGACAAGATCGCGGCGAACCAGGCCGACAACTACACCACGCCGAATTACGAATGCGACGATCTGGATCTCGCGAGCTGGGTGTTCAAGCCGAACGGCCACTACGACGGCGGCCAGCGCAGCAAGGGCATGGCCGAAGTATTTGCCGGTCTCGGCATCGGCGTGCATGAATCGAGCGCGGCGAATCCGAAAAATATCGAACCCGCAATCAGTGATCGCGGCTGGCTCAGCTATCGTCTCAAAGGCACGCAAACCGAGTTCACCGATTCGATGGGACGCCCGACGCATCTTGCCAATTCGGTGACCGAAGGCGGTTTCGTGTTGAGTTCGTCGTGTATCACGTGTCACGCGCGTGCGGGCGCGACCGCGAAGGGTACGATTCCGCTCGCGCTCGGCGTGTTCACCAACGTCGCCAACGAAAGTGGCTATCTGCAGAGCGTCAGCGGCGCGCCCGATCCGAACCTGTTCAACGCCGACAATCAGCCGCCTGCGTTAACCGTGTTGCAGACCGATTTCATCTGGGGATTCCTCACTGCGACGTGCCTCAACGGCGCGCCGTTTCCATGCGGCAGTTCAACGGCCTTGCGCGCCACTGCGCCGACCAATACGCCGCGGCCTTCGATTCGTGCGCTGATTCCGCATTGATCGATTGGCGGGGCGAGTAAAGTCCGGTGCCCGGCGATTAGTCGGGCATCGGTTTTCTGGTAAACCCTCAGTGATCGAATCCGTCGCAGAAGATCGAATCTGCCGCGCCGCATTCGCGAAAAAGATTCTGTCGTTCGTAGGCGCCGAGGTCCTGCGCGCCGAACACATTGCCTGCCGATGGCAGATCGAGATTGCGTATCTTGCCATCGTAGTCGGTGTTGTTGCCGACATAGTAGGAGCTTGAGGTCGGCGCAAAATCGATACCCAGCGATATCGGTTTCAAATGGTAATCGCCACCCGCGGGATCGACGAACGTCGGCACGCCGACGGCGATGCCGGTACCGCTGCCCGGCAACGTGTTGATGTCGTTGGACAGGACATAGTTGACGACGAGATTCGCCGGATTGCCCGAATAATCCAGTGCCAGCGTACCGGCTTCGTCGATGATGCTGTCGGCCAGCGTCAGATCCGATTCGGTATGAATGACATGCGCCGCGCCGATCACATCGTTGGCGAGCGTGCACGAGTTGATGATGGTCGGTACGTCACTGCCCGATTCGTAGATCAGTTCGTGCTGCATTGTATTTTCGGCGCTCAAGCAGTTGAACAGCTCGGTGCGCACGTTGTCGCCGACGATGCGAATGAGATGGTCGGCGTGGTTGCCGCGCATCGAAAACCGGTTAGCGACCAGGTAGCCGGCATCCTGGATCAGGATGATCGAGCCTTGCGTCTGATCCGTCGTCTGGTTGTAATTGATCGTGTTGCACACGGCGGAATTTGTGCAAGCGACGGCGCCCAAGGCGGTCGGAAAGCCGCCACCGGCCACCAGCGTATTGCCCAGCCAAACCTGGCCGGCCAGCGACTGGTTTATGCTGGAATCGACGTCGGCGTAGATGGCCGCGCCTTCTACTGCGGTATTGTTCTCGATGCGATAGTCCCACGCGTAGAGCAGGGCATAGTTGAATATGGACGGTGCGGCTTGCGTATGCGGTTTCAGGTAAATCGCGCCGCCGCTATGGGTGGCAGTGTTGCCGACAACCGCCACGGGTTGCGAGGGATCGGTAGTAAAAAGATGCAACACGACATCTTCGTTGTCATTGCTGCCCGCGACCGCCGCGATACCGCCGCCGTATTCGGCATGATTGCCCTTGATGACGCCAGCGCCGGGCGAGCCGATGTTTGCCGTCGCTCCGGCAAATACGGCAATGCCGCCGCCGTAACCATTGTCGGCGTGGTTGCCCTCGATCAGGATCTGCGGTTGGGTGATCGTCAGTAACGCATTCCCGGCGATGGCGATGCCGCCGCCCGAGGCACCTGCCGTATTGGCCAGAATCTGCGTGTACGGCAGCAGTTTCAGCTCGTTGGATGTGGCGCCGGCAACGCCGCCAAAATAGATCGCGCCGCCGAGATTGGCCTGATTCGCGCGCACCCAGGATGTGTCGATCGTCAGCGATCCGGTGCCTTCAAAATCGATGCCGCCACCGTTGCCGCCGGCATGATTGCCGTTGTTGATATCCAGGTACCGCAGGGTGACATTGCTGGTGCCGCCGATCGAGAAAACGCTGCCACCGCTGGTGCCGCTGATCGTGACCAGCGGTGCCGTCGGTGCGGGCGGGCAGCCGAGCACCGGATCGCAAACTCCGATCGTCACCGGGCCGCACTTGATGGTATCGCCACGGCCGATCAGCGTGACATTCTTGTTGCTGATGCTGAGGTTTTGATTCGTGTAGGTGTGCTCGCGCGTGACGAAGATCTTGGTGCCGTAGGTGCACGTTGCCGCGTTGATGGCCGACTGGATATCGTTCTGGGTGCAGGCCGAGTCGTAAGTCGGGCTGGCCGTGTTCGTATCGCCGACGTAAAGCTCCGGCACGGGATGGAACGAGTCGCAAAACGCGTGGGCGTTTGCCGCGAACAAGGTCAAGCCGAGAAGAATCAGCAGTCGCGCCGTCAGAGAACGGCGTTCGGCGGAGCGCTGCAGACTATCGGTGACTGAACAAATACGTTGGATCGAGAGGCGCATGGTCGTATCCCCGGCGTCGCCGACAGCTTCGGCATGTTTCGGTAAACGCCGTTTGTCGATCTTGTGCGACATTGCCGCGCGGCAATGTCGCTTGACGCTATTGCGGAGCGGCTTTGCGCCGGCTCGATAACCGCGATGATCGTGCCGTTCAATACGCCAGCAACACCGCATCCCCAAAACCATCGAAGAAAATGCGGTCCGTGTACGGCTGCATTTCGTATACCCCCAGATCGCGCATGCCGTATACATTCGGTTGCGCGGTGAGGTCCTGGTCGTATTTCAGATTTCTGATATCGCTATCATCGCCATCGATAGCGGGCGCAAAATCCAGGCCCAGCGACGCCGTGACGGCACCACCCTGGCGGCTGTAGCGCAAACGATAATCGCCATGGGCGGCGTCGATGAAGTTCGGTTGACCGATGCGATTGGTTACATCGGCGGGAAATCCGATGGCATCGTCGGCCAGCACATAACTGACATTTAAGTTGGAGGTGTTGCCGGTAAATAAAATGGTATCGGCATCGGGCTGGTCGATGATGGTGCGGAACATGTTGAGAGCGAGTTGATCACGGATAACGTATCCGCCGATCTGGTTATTGGCGATCGTAGTGTTGTCGATAGTCATTACTTCGTTCAGGCCTAGCGAGTCGTACTGATGCCAGATGAGATCCTGGCTTACCTGATTGTTCACGATCAGCGTTCTGTTAATCGACGCGAGTCTGTTGCCAAGGACGCGCAGCACATAGCCGCCCACATTGTCGCGCAGTACCAGTCGATCGGTTGCCAGATCGGATTCGGTTTGCATGAGGATCGTCGCCCCGGTGGTCGAGGTGAGCGGTATGGTGCTGACATCGGCCGCAATGTTGGCATCGATAACGTTGCACTCGATGCCGCGCGTGCATGCCACGGCGCCGAGCGACGCACGCGAAAGGGAACCGCATTGCGCGCCGTTGAGATTGACTTGGCCGCCCCGGGCTCCGCTGAGCGTAGCATTCTCTTCGTCTGAATAGATCGCGGTGCCCTCTTTTGCGAGGTTGTTGTCGATGCGGAAGTTCGATGCGCAGACCGACGCAAAGCCCATGTCGTTTTCAATGGTGCTTGATACATAGGGCTCTACATAAATACCGCCTCCGGTCGCGGTTGCGGTGTTGTTGGAAATGCGCACCGGCAGTTCCGGATCGGTACTGAACAAGTCCAGCGTCGCGTCTTCAAGCGACCCGGTGTTGCCCGCGTTGACCGAAATTCCGCCGCCATGTTTTGCCTGATTTTCGTAGATCACAGGGATGCCGGAATAACCTGGAGAGCCGATGTAGCCTGAAGCCGGGCCGACGATCTCGACGCCGCCGCCAAATCCTCCCATCGCTGTATTGTTGTACACCCACGTAAAGTCGGCGAGCATGAATAACGACGCGTTACCCTCGACCCGAATGCCACCACCGGAAGTCTTTGCGATATTGTCTGTGATCAGCGTGCGATGGTTGATATGCAATTCCGCCGCGCCGCCTGAGCCTTTGATGTTGATGCCGCCGCCGTAGCCCGCGGTATTGCCGGTCACCGTCGAGGTATCGATAGTCAGGATGCCCGTGCCGTCGTAGTCGACGCCGCCGCCGGAACCGCTGTCGCTGTCATGGCCGTCGCTGATCGTGAGGTATTGCAGGGTGACATTGCTGCTACCACGGATCGTGATAACGCTGTCACCGCTGTGGCCGCTGCCGCTGATCGTCTCGAATGGATTTGTCGGACAGGGGAAGAGGATGCCGCAGACGACGCTCAGACCGCCGCAATGTGCGCTGGGTGCGCTTCCGATCAGGGTGATGTTTTTGTTGGAAATGCTCAAGTGTTGAGCGGTGTAGCTGAGCTCACGGGTGACGTAGATTCTCGTGCCGGTCGAACACGTCGCGGCATTGATCGCACCCTGGATCGTGTTGTAGTTGCACGCGGAATCGGTGGTCGTATTGCCCACGAACAATACATCCTGCGCGGTGGCAGAGCAGGCATGGGCGTTAATCGTGGCAAACGCCAGCGAGCAGATCAGCAATAAAAACGACGCACGCAGGCAGCGGACGAGGGACATGACAGACGCTCCTTTCGACGGCCCGGTAGCGGGCATGATCGAAAAACGCCGTTTGCAGTCCTTTCGCGACATTGCCCGGGAAATCGGTGGATTACGCTATCGGTTTCCTCGATGTGTGCGGAAAATGCTCGCCCGTCCAACGCCGCATGCGCATGACCGGGCATGCGTTTGTTTCGGCCGTGGGAAAAGCGTGCAAACCGCATCGGAGAATGCATCCGCAGCGTGCGTTTAAGCGCTGCTTGAGGATGGCTCGGGCGATACGGGAGTCATCTTTGAACTCTGCGTGTATAAGTCTGATCGCGTGGTTACAAATCTTGATATCGATGCAACACGCTCAGACAGCGCAACGTCAAACAAGCGCGCGCTGCAGAATTTCCGCGAGCCACTCAGCATACACATGCGCCATTTCCAGCGTGGTGGCACGCGCGCCACGTTGCGCAATATTCAACGCATGCTGCAGCTCTTTTTTCTGCGCTTCAGTTTGTGCCTCGTCGCGCAGCGCGCCGCCATCGCGGCCCATGCCGTCGCACGGGTTATCGGAATGCACGTCGAACAACTTGCTGTCGCGATCGACCAGGCAGTTGATGACGTGATGAAAATGCGATTTCGCGATCGGCAACGTATCCGCCGCCATCGCCATACCGGTATGAATCGATGCCGTGGTGGTTTGGATGTGCTGCGGCCCGGCCGTGGCGGCGATCGTGCTCAACGGCAACAACACCAGCAGTGTGACGCAGAATAATTTTGCAAACATGTGATGACTCCCCGGTCGATGGAACGAGCCGCCAATATACCCAGACCGCGGCGCACAGCGCCATTGCTCTTTGGTGGAATGCGGCAGTTGCGATCGATTTTCCGCTGCCGCGTGCTGCAACGCGGCGTGGCATGGCGCGCGCTTTGACCAACAATGCGCGCAATACCCGCCTTCGGGCTGGTAGGGGAGGGAGGGCCCGCCGCGATTCTGTCGCGGCGGGTTTTTTCGTTTCTGCGGTTGCAGAAAATACATCGCATCCGGGCATAATCCGACGATGCCGATTTCCTCTACTGTAATTCATCCCTCCACGCTTGTTTTGACCGAGTTCGTCGACGAACGCCTTTCGCGCCTCGTGCAGCGCTGCCGCGAATCCGGCGTTGCGTTCTACGATGACGCCGGTGTTGCCGATCAGCTCAAGCGCGTGCTGCTCGCCAGCGATTTCGCCTACGACAGTTTTCTGCGCGAGCCGACCTTGCTTGGCCCGACGCTGATCGGCTTGATCAGCAATCCGCGCACGGCGGATGCGCGCGCGCATGAACTTGCTCACATCGCCGCAGACGATGCTGCGCGCAGCAAGGCGTTGCGGCGTTTTCGGCGGCGCGAATCTTTGCGCCTGATCTGGCGCGACGTGAACGGACTCGACAGCGTCGCGGCCACGCTCGCCGGTTCGAGCACGCTCGCGGAAGTCTGCCTCGAAACGGCATTGCGCTGGAGCGAATCCGCGCTGAGTGCGCGTTATGGTTTGCCGCGCGACAGCGCCGGAAATGCACAGCGCATGGTGGTGCTCGGCCTCGGCAAACTTGGTGGCAGCGAGCTGAATTTTTCGTCGGATATCGATCTCATTCTGGCGTATGCCGAAAACGGCCAGACCGATGGCGAGCGTGTGCTCGACAACGAAACGTTTTTTGCGCGCGTCGCGCAGCAGGTGGTACGTCTGCTCGCCGAAGTGACCGCCGACGGATTCGCCTATCGCATCGACCTGCGCCTGCGGCCGTTCGGCAGCGCCGGGCGTATTGCGCTGTCGTTCGCCGCGATGGAACAGTATTACCAGCGCGACGGCCGCGACTGGGAACGTTATGCATGGATCAAGGCGCGCCCGGTGGCCGGCGACATCCACGCCGGTGAGCGCCTGATCGAGAGCCTGCGGCCGTTTGTCTATCGTCGTTATTTCGACTACACCGCATTCGCCGGCCTGCGCGAAATGAAGGCGCTGATCGATGCCGAAGTGGTGCGCAAGGATCTCGCCCAGCATCTCAAGCTCGGCCCCGGCGGCATCCGCGAAATCGAATTCATTGTGCAGCTGCAGCAACTGATCCGCGGCGGTCGCGAGCCGAGTTTGCGCGCGCGTGGACTGTTGCCGGCGCTCACCGTTTGCGAGCAACTCGGCATGCTCACGAGCGCACGCGCGAAACGCCTGCGTGATGGCTACAATTCTCTGCGCCGCCTGGAAAATCGCGTACAGATGATGCGCGACGAGCAGACCCACGAGCTGCCCGACGATGTCATGTTGCGTGAACGCCTCGCACGCGCGCTCGACTACGCCGACTGGTCGGCGTTGATGTTGCAGGTGGATGTTGTGCGTAGCGCCGTCAGCGAAGAGTTTTCTGCGCTAATGGATACGCCGCGCGACGCCGTGCCGGCGGGCCATGTGACGCCGCTCGCCTTGTATTGGCAGCAACTCATCAACGAGCAGGCGGAAGTCGGCAGCCTCGCCGCAGCGGGTTATCGCGATGCGGCGGATCTGCACGCCGCGCTCGAAGGACTGCTGCTGAGCCCGGCCGTGCGCAGTATGTCGCCGCGCGCACGTGCGCGACTCGATCGGCTCATGCCGAGTCTGCTCGAAGCCGCCGTGGCGACTCAGGCGCCGGATGTGTGTCTGGCGCGACTGCTGAAATTGCTGCACGCGATCGCGCGAAGATCCGCTTATCTGGCCTTGCTCGACGAGCAGCCTGTCGCGCGCCAGCGCTTGGTCGATGTGTTCGGGAGTAGCGCGTTGCTGGCCGATCGCGTGATCGCGCACCCGTTGTTGCTCGATGAATTATTCGACTCGCGCAACGATGCGGACATCGCCGACAGCCACGGCGTGCGCGTGGAATTGGCGAGACGTCTCGCGACATTGACGGAGCACGATACCGAAGTCGAAATCGAGGTCGTGCAGGAAGAAAAACACAGCGCTGCGTTCCGCCTCGGCCTGGCCTGCCTGAAACAGCAGCAAGATGCGCGCACCACCGCACGCGGTTTGAGCGATCTCGCCGAAACCGTAGTCGCGGTCGTGCTCGATCTGGCCGAGCGCGACGCGATCCGCCAGCATGGATGTTTAAACGGCTATACCGGATCCGGTGCCGGTATGGCCGTGCTGGGTTATGGCAGCCTCGGTGGCGCGGAATTGGGATTTGCGTCCGACCTCGATCTGGTTTTCCTCTACGACGGCGCGCTCGTGAACAGCGAAAGCGACGGTGCCAAGCCGCTCGACGGCATGCGTTATTACGCGCGACTGGCACAACGCGTGGTGCATCTGCTGACGACGCTGACACGCGCCGGGCGCCTGTATGAAATCGACGTGCGCCTGCGCCCGGACGGCGGCAAGGGTTTGCTTGTCACGAGCCTGCAGGCGTTCACCGAATACCAGCGCGAACGCGCATGGACCTGGGAACATCAGGCGCTAGTGCGCGCGCGTTGTGTGGCGGGCGATGTCGCCTTGTGCGAACGTTTTGCCGAGGTGCGCGCGAACATCTTGCAACAGCCGCGCGATCCGCTGCGGTTGCATGCCGAAATCAATACCATGCGTGTGCGCTGGCGGACCGAGCGCGACCGTTCGACGCCAACCCAGCTCGATCTCAAGCAGGGAGTTGGCGCGTTGCTCGATATCGAATTCCTGCTGCAGGCGCTGGTGCTCGAACACGCGGCGCAACAACCGGCGCTGCTCGAGCACAGCAATAGCGCGGATCTGATCGCAGCGATGGCGGCGTGCGGTGTATTGCCGAAAGAGTCGGCTGCCGCTTTGAGTGAGGCGCATATCCGGCTGCTAAGCACGTCGCTCGCATGCACGCTGGACGCCCGCCCGCGCCTCGCGCCACGCAGTACCGAACTCGCGGCCAGCGCGCGGGCGGTGATTGATGTCGTGCGATCGGTCGGGCTGGATTTCGTCTCACCCGTGATCCCTGCAAGTTGACGACGCGATTCGATCGATCTGCGGCGTCTATTTTTTAACGTCGCTTGAGTTTGATTTCGTGCTGCGCCATGCGTGCAAAACGCTGGCCGCAATCGCTGCGGTTTCGCGCAAGGGTTGCGCTGGTGCGGGCAGCGTCGGCGTATCGATGGCGAGATCCTGCAGATAACCCGCGGCGCGCAAATTGGCGTGCAGACCGGCGAGTTTGCCGCGCAACGGCTGCCGCACAAAAGTCAGCACGGGTTTGCCACTGGCGCAGGCTTCGCTGAGCATGTTGACCGAATCCGGCGTCACCACGATACGCGTGGCGTGCGCGAGAAAACCGGCGTAAGGGTTTTCGCCGTCCGCCGGGCTGGCCCAGAACACTCCCGGAAACGGCGCGAACATTTTTCGCAGATAAGCCACGATTTCGTGCGGCGTGCGACGGGATGTCGTCACGAGAAAACTGCCGCCGTCGCGCCGATGCAATGCGCTCAACCGTGCGAACAGCGCATCGAAATAATCGCGGTCGAGCATCTGCGCACGATTGCTGGCACCGATCAGCACCGCGGTACGTGGCGTCGGCAGC
>JANXUW010000372.1 GCA_025351985.1 Pseudolysobacter sp. | reverse complement strand
CTTCACAGGCGAGGAGGTCGCTCGCGAAAATCTGCGCCTCTGCATGTAACGCAAGGGCTGGCAATTGCTTTTCATTGATAGCGTAATGCTTTTTGGCTAGGTGCGGCCTGACTACTCGCTCAAGCGGACCGCTGCGCATCGGCGCGGTGTAGGGCTCAACACCGCAGCAGCACATCAACTACTCGTTATCGGTAGACGTCTGGACGTCCAAAAGCTCGCCGTCTTCGCTCACTGATACGGAGACTTCGATCGGGCGGCAACACACTGCGCAATCCTCGACATAACGCTGCGAACCGGCGGAACAATCCACCGCGGTTTCAAAACTTTCGCCGCAATACGGGCAGGTGAGATTGATGAAATCGAGCATGGCTCAGGTCTCCGGCAAGAACAGTTGCATCACGTCGTTGAGAAAACGCTGACCGAGATCGGTCGGGCACAGCCAATCGTTTTCGATCACGAGCCAGCCACGCGCGCTGGCATCGTCGAGTCGCGCCTGAATCGCGCTCAAAGGCAGGCCGGTGTGCGCGGTGAATTCACCGAGCGCAAATCCGCCGGTCAGGCGCAGCGCGTTCAACATGAACTCGAACGGCAGTTGCTCGGCGACCAGGATATCGTCGCCGCCGAGTCGCTGCGGTGTGGTCGCGTGGCGCAGATAAGCGACCGGATGTTTGACCTTCCAGCGCCGCCGGATTTCGCCATCGGCGTTGCTGAGCTTGCCGTGCGCGCCCGCGCCGATGCCGAGGTAATCGCCGAAGCGCCAGTAGTTTTGATTGTGCCGGCATTCCTGGCCGGGCCGCGCATATGCCGAAACTTCGTAGTGCGCAAAACCCGCCTCGGCCAGCCGCGCCTGACACGCTTCCTGCATGTCCCACGCGCTGTCGTGGTCGGGCAGCGGTGGTGGCTTGGCGGCGAACACGGTGTTCGGTTCCAGCGTGAGTTGATAATGTGAAAAATGCGGCGTTTTTAGCAAAATCCCTTTTTCCACATCGGCCAGCGCCTGCGCCAGGGTCTGCTCGGGCAGCGCGTACATGAGGTCGAGGTTGAGATTGGTGATGCCGGCATCCTGCGCCGACTTGATCGCGGTTTCGGCTTGCGCGGCATCGTGGATGCGGCCGATGCGCTTCAGCGCGGCATCGTCGAAACTCTGCACGCCGAAACTGATGCGATTGATGCCGGCGCGACGATAACCGCTGAAGCTGTCGTGCTCGACCGTGCCTGGATTGGTTTCGAGCGTAATTTCCAGGCCCGTTTGCAGCACCAATCGTGCGGCGACGCCGTCCAGGATACGCGCGATATTTTCCGCCGAAAACAGGCTCGGCGTGCCGCCGCCGAAAAAAATACTGACGACTTCGCGGCCGGCGACCAAGGCTAAATCCTGATCGAGATCGGCCAGCAATGCATCGACGTATTCGCGCTGCGGAATCGCTGTCGGCGCGTTATGCGAATTGAAATCGCAGTACGGGCATTTGCGCACACACCACGGAATATGGATGTACAGCGCCAGCGGCGGCGGGATGAACATTCGCCGTCGCTAGGCTCAGCGTCGCGCCAGGCCGCTGCGCAAATCCGCCAGCGCACGCGAGCGGTGGCTGACCAGATTTTTCATCGCAGCTTCCATTTCCGCCGCGGTTTGTTCGAGGCCCGGTTCGAGGAACAGCGAGTCGTAACCGAAGCCGCCCGTGCCGCGCGGTTCTTCGAGAATGCGTCCGTGCCAGATGCCTTGGCAGATCAGCGGCGCCGGGTCGCGCGCGTGGCGCAGGAATACGATCACACAATAAAACTGCGCGCTGCGTTGCAATGCCGGCACGCCCTTGAGCGCTTCGAGCAACTTGGCGTTATTCGTCTCCGGCGTGGCTTTTTCCCCGGCATATCGCGCCGATTTGAGGCCGGGCGCGCCGTTCAATACATCGACCAGCAAACCGGAGTCGTCCGACAACGCCGGCAGTCCGCTGAGGCGCGATGCATTGCGCGCCTTGAGCAGCGCGTTCTCGACGAAAGTGAAACCGGTTTCGGGAATTTCCGTAATGCCGAGTTCGCCCTGCGCCACCAGGTTGTACGGAAGATCCGCGAGCAGTTCGCGAATCTCGGCGAGCTTGCCTGCGTTACTGCTGGCAAGCACGATACGGTTGTCTGCGGTTGTCACGATTAGCCCCTGTTTTTTTTACGAATATCCGTTTACGAATTCACGACGAAAACTTTCAGCGCGCGAGTGCTTCGCGTTGTTTGGCGAACAATTCGACCATGCCTTTTTCCGCGAGCGCGAGCAAGGCATCGAGTTCATCGCGACGAAACGCGTGGCCTTCCGCAGTGCCTTGCAGTTCGATGAAACCGCCGCCTTCGTTCATCACCACGTTCATGTCGGTGTCGCACGCGGAATCCTCGGGGTAATCGAGATCCAGCACCGGCACGCCGCGATAAACGCCGACCGAAACCGCGGCAATCGCACCGAAGATCGGATCCTTGCTGATGAGTTTGCGCGCTTTCAAACCGGCCACGGCATCGACCATCGCCACGTACGCGCCGGTGATGGCCGCGGTGCGCGTGCCGCCATCGGCCTGCAGCACGTCGCAATCCAGCGTGATGGTGCGATCGCCGAGCAGATTGCGATCGACGCACGCGCGCAACGAGCGCCCGATCAGGCGCTGGATTTCCATCGTGCGACCGCCTTGTCCGCCACGCGCCGCTTCGCGCTGCGTGCGCGTTGCGGTAGCGCGCGGCAACATGCCGTATTCGGCGGTGATCCAGCCTTCGCCCTTGCCGCGCAGGAAACCCGGCACTTTTTCTTCGACACTGGCGGTGCACAGCACACGCGTATCGCCAAAACTGACCAACACCGAACCTTCGGCATGGCGCGTGTAGTGACGTTCGATCGTGACCGGACGCAAGGCATCGGGCGCGCGACCGCTGGGGCGGGAGAAATTGGTCATCGAAGAAGAGGCTATGGGAAAATGGACGCGGAGTTTACCATTGCCAGCCTTGCCTTTATTCACGGGCCTCGAAGAATCACTGAATTCGTAATTTGCCGTTCGATCTTCGACGGTGCAAATAGTGCTTCCACAACCCTGAACTCCCTGCTGCGCAAGGAGTTCGCCCCCTTGACTCAAGGGGGCTGTTGAGAAAAAAAATCCGCCACAGCCACTTACCGAGGTTCAAATGATTCGCAGCATGACTGCTTTTGCCAGCGCCGAAAGCGCCACGCCGTTCGGTGCGCTGGCGTTCGAGCTGCGTTCGGTCAATCACCGTTATCTCGAGGTGAGCCCGCGTCTGCCTGAAGAATTGCGCGCGATCGAACCACTGCTGCGCGAACGCATCGCGGCAAAACTCACGCGCGGCAAGATTGACGTCAACCTGCGTTTTCGACCACTGCAGGCCGGCGCTGCCGAACTTAAAGTGGATCGCGACCTGCTCGCGCGCCTGGCGGTGATCGCGCGCGAAACCGCGCTGGATATTCCGCATTTGCATGTCGGTTTCACCGAGCTATTGAGCTGGCCCGGCGTGCTGATCCAACAGGATATCGACAGCGACGGCCTCAAACAGGCCACGCTCGACCTGCTCGATCAGGCGATCGCGGACATGGTCGCCACGC
The DNA here is from genome assembly GCA_025351985.1 of Pseudolysobacter sp. GTDB lineage: Bacteria > Pseudomonadota > Gammaproteobacteria > Xanthomonadales > Rhodanobacteraceae > Pseudolysobacter. The sequence continues at coordinate 120 of JANXUW010000372.1, read as the reverse complement.
GTCAGCGCGAGGGCGATCGCCTCGCCGAATTCATCAACGAGCGCCTCAGCGGCGTCGAGCGCATCGTCGCCGACGTGCGCACGTGGTTGCCGGATATCCGCGCCGCAGCGCGCGCGCGCC
>JANXUW010000370.1 GCA_025351985.1 Pseudolysobacter sp. | reverse complement strand
GTTTCTGCGGCTCGTAAAAAAGCCGTTCAAGGTCAGTCGGCCGATGCGCGGATCGGCGCTGAGTTTTTCGGGCGCAAGAATATCGCCGCAATGCAACATGCTGCCGTCGTAGAAAATCATGCGGTTCCACTTCGGCGCGATCCGGCCGATCTGATTGAAGTACCGATTCGATTGCCCGATGTAGCCCGGTTCTATCGAATATTTCTGCGCGAATTCGGCGGCGGAAAACTTTTCGGCATCACGAAACAATTGCGCGGTTTCTTCGGCCGACCGAATCTGCTCGTAAAAACTCGTGCCGCCGAGAGTCTCGTCCTTGAACAGATACAACACCGACGCCTGCACGCTTTGCTGTGTATTCAAACCGTCGCTGTCGCGATGGCAGATCCACTGGTTCGGTCGCAGCGTCTGCGGCGGCGTGGTCACCATCGATAATCGACAATGCATATGCAGCGTGCGCCGCGCATCGAACAAACGCCGCACATTGCGCACGAAAAAATCATCGAGTGCTACCAATATCTCGCGCGGTGCCGGCAGATAAATTCCCGGATACGCATTAAAATCGACTGGCTGAAACGCGTGCCGTTGCGCGACCGCAAATTGCAGCAGACGTTCGGGATCGAGCAAGGCATCATCGACCACCAGACACGAAAGCCCGTTCGCCAGACGCTCGGTGTGAATGCGCGCCTGCGGATTGAAAATGGGTGCCGCCACGGTCGCCGCCATGATTGCCGATACCTGCCAACAATCGTCAACGATAAAGAACTTCAGCCATCAAATCCATCTTCGCCACGTTCCTCAAACTCGGCCTGACCTCGTTTGGTGGCCCGCTCGCGCATCTCGGCTATTTTCGCGAAGAACTGGTGCTGCGACAGCGCTGGATCGACGAGACGGAATACGCCGATCTGGTCGCGCTGTGCCAGTTCTTGCCCGGACCAGCGTCAAGCCAGATCGGCTTTGCGCTCGGCTTGTTGCGTGGCAACGGACTGCGCGGCGGACTGGCGGCGTGGCTTGGATTTACCTTGCCGTCCGCCGTCATTCTTTTTGCATTCGCCCTCGCCGCGACCACACTCGATGGCCCGTTGGCGCAAGGATTTCTGCACGGCTTGAAATTGGTCGCCGTAGCCGTCGTGGCGCAAGCGGTGTGGGCAATGGCGCGAACGCTGACGCCCGATTTCCCGCGCGTGTTGATCGCCAGCGTTGCTATCGTGATCAGCGGTTTGCTCGGCGGCGCACTCGCGCAGATCGCCGCCATCGCGTTCGGCGCGCTGCTCGGACTGGCGTTTTGCCGCGCGCAGGATCGGCAAATTCACACGCGTTTGCGATATCCGCAATCGCGTTATGCCGGGGCAATCGCATTGCTGATTTTCGTGGTTTTGCTGGCGCTGCTTCCGATCACGAGAAATGCCAGCGGTTATCCATTGTTCGCGATTTTCGATGCGTTTTATCGCAGCGGTGCGCTGGTGTTCGGCGGTGGTCATGTCGTGCTGCCGCTGTTGCAGGTCGAAGTGGTGGCACCGGGCTGGGTCACGAATCCAGACTTTCTCGCCGGTTATGGTTTGGCGCAGGCCGTGCCCGGGCCGTTGTTCGCGCTCGCTGCGTATCTCGGCGCAATTGCGCAACCCGCAACGAATGCGTTCGGCGGCGCACTTGCCGCGTTGATCGGCATCTTTCTGCCGGGCCTGTTGCTGGTCTATGGCATGTTGCCGTTCTGGGATGCACTACGCACACGCCCACTCGCACAAGCGGCGATGCGCGGAACCAACGCCGCGGTCGTTGGTTTACTCGCACTGGCGCTCTACAACCCGGTTTGCACCAGCGCGATTTTCAACCGGCGCGACGGAATTCTCGCACTCGGCGGCTTTGTCTTGCTGACCTGTTTCAAGTTGCCGTCGTGGATCGTGGTTGTAGTGCTGGCGGGCAGCGGAATGATTGTTACGCGGGTTTAGCGCTACGCTAGAGCAAGATGCGCTCGACCTCACCGGTGGATCCGGCAACCGAGAATTTACGAATCAGCAAGCATCAGTAGAGCGAAGGATCGTCATGACACAAACAATCACCGACAACAGCATCAATACGCGCATCTTTCCGCGCATCGGAGTAACGCGTGAGAATCTGTTGCCTCGCTGTCTAGCTACAGCACTTGCAGTTGTCGTGGTTGCGTTTGGCGCGCCGCTCACGGTGCAAGCCACGACCATCGGCTGCACTGGCACGACCGGCGATAGTGCTGGACTGATCATGGCAATCACCAATGCCAACGACAGTGCTGCCGGCGGCGACACCATCAATCTCGGCGCCAACTGCATCTACGCTTTTACGACCGCAGATAACTGGTGGTATGGCCCCAACGCGCTTCCGCCTGTCGCATCTAACATCATCATCAATGGTAATGGCGCGACCTTGCTGGCTTTGCATACCGGTGATCCAACCCCGATCACAGCGAATGCGTTTCGATTTTTTTATGTCGCCGGTGGGCTGGAACTACGAAGCGGAAGTTTGACCCTCAACGATTTGACTCTGTCCGGAGGTTACGCCAAAGGTGGCGATAGCCCCGGCGGCGGCGGCGGCGCAGGAATGGGCGGTGCAATCTTTAATCAAGGTCGACTCGTGCTTGCCGCCGTGACACTGAATCAAAACCGCACACAAGGTGGAAGCAGCACACCCCGACCTGCAACCGGATCCAATATTGCTGCTTATGGCGGCGGCGGTCTGGGCCT
>JANXUW010000361.1 GCA_025351985.1 Pseudolysobacter sp. | reverse complement strand
ACACTTCCTCCACCTCATCAGGAGGTTGCAGCGTCTACCCTCGGCGTATCATGGGATGCGACTCATGGGGAATCAGGACAGAAATAGAGCGAACAGGCTTGTCCAGAATGATTCCGAGCAAGGCGCCCATACTCCCTGTTTCGCCTCGAAGAGGTAAGTCGCATTGTCATTCACCACTGCAATTCTCCATCAAGGATCGGGTAGATTATAATCTAACCTAAAATAGCGGATCACGCACTGGAAAAGTCAGAAGGCGCTGTCCATAGACCACCCTTTAGTGGTGGCGCTTTTCCGAGCTAGAGCGGTCGCAGAAACCTTCCCTGGTGCGTTGCCGTTCGGCATCCTGCCTCACCTGTAGCCAGACGCTCACGATGCGCTACTCCGCATCGCGAAAGCGCGCCTGGCTACAACCACCCCTTCTGCCGCGCGAGTCGATACGCTTCGATGCGATTCGATACGCCGAGTTTGCCGATCGCCTCGGAAAGATAATTGCGCACCGTGCCTTGCGACAAATGCAATTGTTCGGCGATGTCAGCGGCGGCCATGCCTTCGCCGGCGAAGCGCAGCACCTGACGTTCGCGATCGTTCAGCGGATCGTCGCCGCTCCATGCTTCAAGCGCCAGTTGCGGATCGATCGCGCGACCGCCGCGATGGACTTTGCGCAAGGCTTCGGCGAGTTGATCGGCCGGCGCATCCTTGAGCAGATAACCGGACACGCCGGCTTCGAGCGCACGACGCAAATAACCGGGGCGCGCGAAGGTGGTCAGGATCACGACTTTGCTCGTCAGCCCGCGATCACGAATACGTTGCGCGAGTTCGAGGCCGGTGAGGCGCGGCATCTCGATGTCGGTGACGACGACGTCGGGCAGCTCGCGCGCCGCGAGTGTCCACGCTTCTTCGCCATCGGCGGCACAACCTATCACGTCGAGATCGGATTCGAGTTTGAGCAGCGCCGACAATGCGCCGCGCACCATCGCCTGATCTTCTGCAAGGATGACGCGGATCACCGGATGTTTGCTTCGTGATTTTTCATATCGCGCACACTAGCAAGCGCGGCGTGCGGACTCAACGTTCGCGGCGATCTCACGCCGCACTTTGCGTCATCACGGGAGAGCCGTGTTGCGCCGTCGATGCGTGCGGCGGCAAGGGCAGTCGCACGCATAACGTGGTGCCGGTCGCACGCGAGGATTCGATGCTCAAGCTCGCACCGATCAGTCCGAGACGTTCGCGCATTCCGGCCAATCCGTTGCCGGGAACGATTGCGCCGCCGCGACCGTTGTCGCTGATCGACAACTCCACCTTGCCGGCGGTGATCGCGAACACCAATCGCGCCTGCGTGGCGCACGAGTGGCGCTGAATATTCGTCACCGCTTCGCGCGCGGCCATCGCCAATACGGTTTCGATTTCGGCCGGCAATACACAGTCGGCAAGGTGGTATTCGAAGTGGACGTTGCTCGATTCGAGCATGAGTTTTGCCGCAGCGACTTCGGGCACAAGGCCGGCCGCGCGAATGCCGGTGATGGCGCGTCGCACTTGCGCCAGCGCATCGCGCGCGACCCTTTCGACATCGATCACTTCGCGCCGCGCGGCGGTAAGGTCGCGCTCCCATAATCGATTCGCGAGTTCGGATTTCAGCGTGATCAGCGACAGGGTATGCCCGAGCAGATCGTGCAGATCGCGACCGATGCGTTCGCGCTCGGCCAACGCGGCGAGGCGCCGGACTTCGTCATGACTGAGCTTGAGTTCGGCATCGCGCTGATGCTTGCGCGCGAACATGATGTTCATCACGCACACCACGATGCCGAGCACGGCGGTGTTTACCAGAAAGATCAGCGGAAATCCGAGCAGCAACCACTCCACGCTGTAGGCCAACAGCAACGCGAACATGCTTTGCACGGCAAAGCGGGTACGGCCGCAGAACGCGAGAAAAGCACACGCGTAGATGATGTAGCCGTTCGCGCCGGGATTGACGGGCGTGACCAGAAAACCGAGTGCGGCAATGCCCAACG
>JANXUW010000349.1 GCA_025351985.1 Pseudolysobacter sp. | reverse complement strand
CCGGCGCATAGATCAGCGCCGAGCCGACACCGAGCGCGCCCTGCTGCATCGCCTCGCGCACGAGGTTCTGCATGCGTCGCAACTCGTCCGCCGATGGCGCGCGATTGGCATCGCCGAGCACGTTTTCGCGCACCGTGGTGGCGCCGACGAAGGACGCGACATTGGTCGACACGCCCTTGTGCTGCAGGAATTCGAGATATTCGCCGAGCGTGTTCCAGGTGATGTCGTATTTGATATCGCCCTGCTGCTTTTTCATGTCGGCCTTGATCGCATCCGTCAGCGGACCGTACGACCAGCCCTCGCCGAATACTTCCAGCGTGACGCCCTGCTTGAGGTCCGATAACGATCGTCCGTCGACGATCAACGTATCCACTGCCCACGACAGCATGTTGACGAAACCCGGCGCGACCGCCAGACCGGACGCGTCGATTTCGCGCGTGGCCGAGGCCGCATGCAAGTCACCGATCGCGACGATGCGGTCGCCGCGCACCGCGACATCGGCGACGCTCCCGGGCAAGCCGCTGCCGTCGTAAACAGTACCGTGGCGAATGATCAGATCGTAGCTGGCCGGCGGCGTCCTGCGCGGGGTGGTTTGACAACCGCCTAGCAGAAGGATCAGCAACAGGCTCGGCAAACCCGCACGATAAATGGATGGCATTTCGGACTCCCCAGTCAGCGCCAGAGAATAGCGCGAGACGACGATCGGCCCAAGGGTCTTGAGTCACTATTTTTCGTGCGGCAAATCGCCGAACAGCCAACCGGTCTTGGTGCCGCTGAGGGTTTTTGCCATGTGATATCTGGCAACCGGCGCGCGACAGATCGGCCCGAGCAAGGCATCACGCAAGCCACTCGCAAGGCGCGAATCGGATTGAAAAAACGGCGTCAGCCATTTGCTCGCGGCCTGGTAATAACGCAGATGCGAACGCCGCCTTTTCGAGTAGCTTTCGAACGCGGCCGGAATGTCGTGCTGCGCCGCCAGACACTGCGCGAGAACAGCCGCATCGACCAGCGCGAGATTCGCACCCTGGCCAAGTTGCGGACTGGTCGCATGCGCGCAATCGCCGATGCAGACCACACGCCCGTCGTGCCAATGGCGCATTTGTACATCGGCGTAACCGGCAAAGGTGAGTTGCTCGGGCGAGTTGATATGCGCGAGCACGGACTCGATCGGCGCGAGCGCCAGCACCTCGTCTTTCCATGCCTGCAAACCTTCGCTGCGCCAGTGCGACAGGCGATCGGCGCGCAGGCTCCAGAACAGGGTGATCAGCGGCTGGTTTTTTTGCTGATACGCATAACCCGTGGACATCAATCCAAGCATCTGGCCGGCGTGCCGAAACCATTGGCGCAAGGTGCCCGTAGTCACACCGTCGTCAGGAACAATCGTCCACAACGCGCCCCACGGATACGGTGTCACAGTCTGCGGAATGGCGAGTGCGGCACGCAGCGACGAGCGCGCGCCGTCGGCGATCACGACACCATCGAAATCGCCAAGCGGTGTGTCGTCGCTGAACAATTCAACGATCTCACCGTGCTGACGAAGCCGCGTCACCGCAGTCGCCACACGCACCGCGATACCCGCGGCCAGTACGGCCTGCCACAACACCGAAAACAGCGTGCCGCGATGCAGACCGAGGCCAAACTGCTGCGCGTCCCAATCGCGATAACGCACGTCCAGCACGGTGCGGCCACGTGCATTGGTGCCGAACAGCCGATCGTTGCGCGCGCCGTGGGCGAGAATTTCATCGAGCAATCCGAGCGCCTGCAAAACCCGCATTCCCGCCGGTTGCAGCAGAATGCCCGCGCCTACCGCGCTCGGCTTATCGACGCGCTCGAACAGCGTTACACGATGGCCGGCACGTGACAGGAACAGCGCGCTCGCCGCACCGGCCGTGCCGCCGCCGATGATGGCGATATTGCGTGCGCGCCGTTGCATGTGCCGGTGGCGATCAGCCGCGACAATGGATATCGGGACAGGTCTTCATTTCGATCTGCACGGTGGCGTGACGGATCTGGTAACGCTCTTGCAATAGCTGCTTGA